>JACRMS010000030.1 GCA_016214845.1 Nitrospirota bacterium
CAGCCCGGCTCCGGCATATCGCTGGAACAAAATGGGGAATACAGCAATATTTGAAAATGGACCGTATTGAGGAATTGGTAAGGGAATCAGAAGCAGCTTGAAAACATGAAATCAGATTCAGGTCATCAGAGAAAGTGCGAATAATTCTTGACACTATCAGTTTATAAGTCACGGCAATGTAATTGCTTCTAATTAAATTCCCGTCTGAAAGTAACGGAGCCCCCCGAGTTGTGAACAAACTGGATACTCTACATGATTTGTATGTGCAATTATCGAACGACAGGGGGCTCAGCGGGTTTTTGATAATTTATTTTTAATTTCTGGGAAAGCAAGTAATTTTTCGTAAAGAGCGTTGGCCAGATATTTGTTGCCGTAAACTGAATAATGGCCATCAAACATTAAGTGCATCGGCTGTTTTTTGACCTCATCGGTCAAATCTATAAATATAATACCCTTTTTTGCCAATTCATCAGACAAGAATTTTCTCCATGGAATTTCCTTAGTATAATCATCGGGAGTAGGTATGTAAACAGCAACAAGGGTGCTGCCCCTTTCTATATTGGCCTGGCGTAACGATTCAAAAATCTTTAAAGCAATTTTACGGATTTGCTCGTCATCTTCCTTGGGTAATATTTTTACCCCGGTGTCCTTTTGGATTTTTTTTAGGAGATTAAATACCTTAAACCTCCTCATAGCCTGAGTAGCTATTGTAAGCTTTGGAGTATAAGTATCATAATGAGGCACAGGCACGTTTTCAAGAACAAGCGCGTCATTTTGTAATTTAAAAACAGGTTTTTGATAACCCCAGAAAGTTTGCTTTTTAGCACGCCTGAAGTCATCATCAATAAAAGCAAATACATGTATGTCGTGGTCAAATTTCCTTCCGTCACGCATGTACCAAAGATATGCCTGATCAACACCATAGCCCCCTTCTCCCATGTTAATAGTTTCCAGTCTATCATCTATAGAAGTAAGGAGTTGACACCATGTACTGTCATTATCCACATCAACGCCAAGCGTGTGTGAATCTCCGGAGCAGATAATTCGTGTTTTACCCGATGGAACTTTTAAAGTAAAGTCATTATTATTGCGAAATGATTGAGAATTGGTCCTGAAGTAAATACCCGGTCCATACAAGTCCTTAATATATACATTTGGTTTATTGACCCATCCTAATAATTCATCATATCGTATATGCAAAGCCTCGCGAAGCTGTTGAGGGGTGAAAATATCAATTGTGAATATTATAACACTGGATAAGCCTTCAATTATTATAAAGATAAAAAGAGTTAAGAACAATAAAAAAATAACTGACTTTACAAGCTTCTTCAATTTAGTGCTCTTTCCGAAGGACATATTTTTTGTCCACGTATGGCTTGCTATTTAGAATATTTTCTATCAGCAAGAGATAATAATTATTGATTGATATTGAGATACATTTGAGAGTTTTATTATATTTAATCTCGCGTCTAAAAGGCAAATCATATAATTCAGATAGTGGGTCACTGACCTGCTACCTAATTCTGTGGATATCGATACTGAAAAAATTCCGTTGATTTTTAATCGGAAAGATAGTAACTTTGATATGTAGTAAAATTATTACGGAGGCTGGAATGGATATTATTTCAAAAGACGAACTTATTAAAAAGGTTGGCGACCTGAAGGTCCTTCCCTTTGTGGCAAGAAAGGTGCTTGAGACCCTGAAAGATGAAAGCTGTACCATTGATGATCTTACCAATATTATAGAGAAGGACCAGACAATCGCGGCAAGAGTTTTAAAAATATCAAACAGCGCGATGTACGGCTTAAGACAGGAAGTCACCAGCCTTCATCAGGCTATCCTGATCCTTGGATTTAAAACCATCAGAAGCCTGGTCCTGTCTGTTTCGACAAGGTCGCTTTATAAAAATTTCGGAATGAAAGAAAAAATATTATGGGACCATTCGGTCGGCGCGGCCATTGCCGCTAAAACGATCTCTGCCGGCTTCGGCTCTGAAATAGTAGAGGTTTCCTTCATAGGCGGTCTCATGCATGATTTCGGAAAAGTTGTGATGAATAACGAGACGCCGGATATCTTTGCCGAGGTGATAATGAAAATTTACAATGAAGGAGCTGACTCGGTAGCCGCCGAAGAAGAGATTTATGGATATAACCATGCCGAGATCGGCGCAGGAGTTGTGGAGAAGTGGGGGTTCTCGCCTCTTCTTGTGGAAATTCTGAAAAACCACCATTTGAAGGGCATAAAACTTCCGGGTATTAAAGACCCCTTAATTGCAAAAGGCATCGCTATTGCAAACCTTGCTGACTATATTTGCAAGTTCCTGGGAATAGGATACAGGGACCCTGACGATACGATCGAACTGTATAAACTTCCTTCAGCAGTTTTTCTTAATTTGCATAAAGACAGGCTGAATACTTTAGTTAATAATATTGAAGATACTTATAATACAGAAAAAGCCATCTTTGAGTGAAACAGTCCTTGGTTTTTTGACCTAAAAGGATAATTACGGTAAAACAACGTATCCCCCCTCAATCAGATAACGTTTGATTGCATCGGCTGCAGCAAGATGACCTTCAGGCCCCCAGTGTCCATGAACATTGAAAGCCGCTCCTTTTGTAATTTTTTCTGAGAAGTATGGCCTGAGGGAGAAGCATTTGGCTTTATTGTTTGTCTGGCACATAGAGAAAAAAAACCTCTCGTCCTGCGTCAGTCTGGTTTTATCGGTAATTTCGTTTCCAGACGGTAGATATACGAAAACTGGAACCGCATTAATATTATCTGTTACTTTTATGATTTCGTTCAATATAGCCGCTGTAATCTCTTCTTGTTCTTTTTTGAGCAACCCGGTTGATTCCATATATCGGTGGCGAAAAATAGAATATATATGGAAAATTTTAAGAGTAGCCCAGTCCCACTTCAGGATATAATCAGGGCTTGGGACCGGAACGCCTACAGTCTTGAGTGTTCCATCATCAAAAATGAATTTCGGTTTTGCGTAGTCCCTGAATCTGAGGAGGTTTCTTGACATATCCATAGGAAGGAAGCCTATGATTACAATATCCGGTTTATATCTTATGCCTTCTTCCCTGAGTAAAATCAGCATCTGATCATGTCCGTAGCCATGCACGCCCATGTTTATGACCTCGATATTGGGTAGCATCTCCTGGAGATAGTAAGAATATGTTTCGTTATCGCTTACTTCATCACCGAATGTAAAGGAGTCTCCAAAAATCAATATCCGCACTCTATTTTGGTCCTTGTCATAAGAATAATCCTTTTTCCCCCTGAACCCTTTTGAGTTGGTATTTAATACTTTGTTGCCGAATACTTTCATATCTCTAAGATTGGGCTTTGATATCCATCCTTTTGAGGGGTCATAAATATCAAATTTATAGAAAATTTCATTGCCGGAATTTTGATGCCTTTGAACCCACATACGACGCCACCAATAGTCTTCATCTTCCCAAAGTCCTGAAGAAACTTCGGGCATTAAAAAAGCTATCCTTGCCGAACCCTCAATTACAATGATTAAGAAAATGACATACAGCAAAACACTAAGAAATCTCTTCTTCTTACCCATATTATTTAATATGCGATCTTCCTTTTGTTCATGTTTGGACTATTTTCCTCTCCCACGTCCTGGAGCAGATTGTTCTCCAGCAGGAAACGCGATATCGCCTCCGCGCTTATCTCATGACCATTTTCTGTAAGGTGCCAAACATCATAGAATCCTGAGTTGTTAAGAAAGAAAATATCTTCCTTGCGATGCTGCCTGAACGGTGTCAGCAGATCAATGCAGGGAATGGAATTTTGCCTGCAATATCGGGCAATATTTTCCTGTGGGAAGAAAGGGTAGTCCTTATCAAGTTGATAAGCGAGCGGGAAGACAGCGATTATCAGTTTTGCATGATCCGCTTCAGTTGCATTGTGCAATTTATCATATACAGATGTAAGCCATTTCCACTCCGGAGAAGTTTCATCGAGCAGTACTTTTATGCTGAGGGTATCTTCGCCTGTTATGTATGTTGGCACTTTTGACTTAACATCGGGGGTGTTCTCAGTCTTTTCCAGGAATAGGAGATCAATTCCTCTTGTTACGGAGTTATATAGCTCGGAGCGCTCAAGCAATGAGGGCTTATTTTCGACGAGATCAGCCTGCTGCGCTCTTTTTAGTTTTTTTAGTCTTGGGATCGCATGGTTTCTGTCATAGTCAATATTGGGTATCGCCTCATCCGGAATGCTGACAAGTCGTTCCTTGTGAAAGCCCCACCACTGGAGCCTTGGATTTGCTACATCGTTCATACAGAAAGCGACAATTACAATGTCAGCTTCAAACTCCCTGCCTTTTGAGAGGTAGAACTGTAGTTCATTATATGCAGAGTATCCTGAGACACCGGAATTAATGACATCAACTGCTTTGAACTGTCTGCGCAATGTTGTTTGAAGGCGTTTTGGAAATGTCTGGTCCTTTGAAACTCCAACCCCGTAAGCGATTGAATCTCCAAGAACAAGAATTCTTAAAGTGCCTGCGGGTTTTGGAATGACAAATTTATCATCACGCAATCCCTGAGAACTGATTTCAGGGTGTTCCGGATTCAAACCATAAAGAAACGGCGCATCGACCACTACATGCAGCGGGAAAAACTTGGTTTGATTAACAGGCTGGACCTGGTGGTCCTGCTTGTTCGGGGTAACGGAAGCGGTTTGCTCGGAATAAGAAAACCTTTTTACCGCGTGATAGCCTCTTAACGAAACTTCAAGAAACATCAGGCACAGCAAAGTTGCAGCAAAAAACAAACACAGGTTGAGTACGATTCCGTTAAGTTTCATATGAAATGGGTCTTATATTTTTTCATAAAATGATAAAATTTAATTTATAGTTGTTAGCGAAAATTCTTGATATTATATAAACATTAATCAAAAGATTGATATACTGACAATCTTTTTTTTTGGTAAAGTTATCTCTTGAAAAACAGTAAAGATAGATTCTGTCCAAAATTATTTGAAATACAAGGTAGTTGCTTTAGGAATAATTCCTGCTTCTTCCGCTCTTGAGAGGAGTTCTGTTACGGCGTTTTCACCTTCAGTGCCGATATCAAGAGAGTAATCATTTACGTACAGGTTAATGTGCTGATTGATGACATCGTATGAAAGTTCCTGGGAATGTTTTTTAATATACTCCATCGGTTCGCTGCGATTGCCAAAGGCGTATTCAACGCTTTTTTTGATTAACGAATTAAGCTTTTCAATAATCATGTCACCAAGGGACCTTTTCGCAAGAATGCCTCCAAGGGGAATGGGCAGGCCGGTCTCTTCCTCCCACCATTCGCCGAGATCGATCACCTGCTTTAACCCATAAGAAGGATACGTGAACCTGCTTTCATGGATTATCAGGCCGGCGTCAACTTCTTCATTTGCAACTGCGTCCATTATTCTGTGAAAAGGCATTTCAACAAAGGCAGAGGGCAGAGGGCAGAGGGCAGAGGGTGAAAAAAAAGCGGGGTCATAAAGTTGCAGCAACAAAAAGGCGGTAGTCAATTTTCCGGGGATGGCGATCTTTTTGCCGAGCAGTTCTTTCATTGTGTAATCGTGTTTCACCACTACGAGGGGGCCGCAGCTTCTTCCAAGCGCGCCTCCAGCTCGCAGGAGTCTATATTTATCTCTCAGGTGACCGAATGCATGGCAGGAGACTTTAGTCAGATCGAGTTCGGCATTCAGCGCTTTTTGATTCAGGGTTTCAACGTCAAGGAGGACCTCTTTGAATTTAATATCATTTGTATTAATCCTGCCGTGAATCAAGGCATAGAAGATAAAGGTGTCGTTAGGGCAGGGGGAGTAACCGAGTGAAAGAGTGTTCATATTAAATTGTTTTTAGCCGCGGATTGCGCAGATTATCACAACAGATAAAAAATACATTGATTAACGTAATTATCTGAGGTTAAATTTTAACTTACTACAGACTAAATTCAGTTTGTTCTTAATCTGCGTAATCAGTGAAAATCCGTGGCTTAGAATATTTATTTCTGCTGTTTGTTTTTGTAATCCTCGATAGCTTTGTGCAATGCGTCCGCGCCGAGGTTTGAGCAATGCATTTTCTGGGGCGGCAGGCCATCCAGAGCTTCCGCAAGAGAGGCCTTTGTAATTTTCAGGGCCTCGTCAAGGGTCATGCCCTTTGTCATTTCCGTTACCATGCTTGATACGGCAATGGCTGCGCCGCAGCCGAAGGTCTGAAATTTCGCGTCAACTATTTTTTCGTCTTTTACCTTTATGTATATCTTCATTACGTCGCCGCAGACAGGATTGCCCTCTGTTCCAATGCCGTCTGCGTCGGGCATTTCACCTACGTTTCTCGGGTTTGTAAAGTGGTCCATTACTTTCGCGCTGTACATGTAGAATCCTCCAATCCTTCCCATCCCTTGGCAAAGGGGGAAATTTCTCTTAACCGTTTTATGACTTGAGAGAATGTTTCATTGAAATAATTTATGTCGTCTTCCGTAGTTCCTTCCCCGAGCG
Organism: Nitrospirota bacterium; assembly: GCA_016214845.1. NCBI lineage: Bacteria > Pseudomonadati > Nitrospirota > Nitrospirota bacterium. Next base: position 6,515 of record JACRMS010000030.1, read on the forward strand.
TAAATACTACAGAGCCCTGGGCAAGGTGCGCCGGGATGCCGATCGAAATTATGACCGGCGAGGCCTTTAAGGCCTTTGAACTGCAGGCAGAGCCGCTTGCCGCGTAAATGCCTTTAGCCGCCAGGAGCAGCATCATGGCTTCGCCTTCAATATATTCCACCACAAAACTTGCATGGTTAGGCAGGCGGTTCTCAGGGTGTCCCGTGAGTATTACTTTATCTACCTTGAGGGTATTTTCGATCAATTTGTCCCGAAGGGGCCTCACGTGGTCGGTCCTTTTTTGCAGGTCTCTTTTTGCAAGTTCCGCTGCCTTGCCCATTCCGACTATTGCGGGGACATTTTCAGTGCCTGCCCTGCGTCCGCCTTCCTGTATTCCACCGTAGATCAAAGGCACTATCCGGATACCTTCTTTCACGTAAAGTGCGGCTGCTCCTTTGGGCCCGTAAAACTGGTGGGCCGCAAATGTGAGCATATCTACGCCGAGTGACTGGACGTCAACAGGGATGTTGCCGACTGATGCAACCGCATCCGTATGAAAAATTACACCCTTCTTTTTTGCGATCTTGCCGATCTCGGCAATAGGTTGTATTGTGCCGATCTCAGGGCTTGCGTGAATGATGGAGATCAGTATGGTCTCTTTTATGATCGCCTTTTCAACGTCCGCCGGATTTACAATCCCGTTCTTGTCAACCGGAATATAGGTTACCGCGAATCCCGATTTCTCAAGGAAACGCGCAGTGTTTAAAATTGAATGATGTTCGATCCTGGAAATAATGATGTGCTTGCCCTTGCTCTGGTTGGCATAGGCAATGCCTTTCAACGCAAAATTATTGGCCTCGGCGCCGCTTGCCGTAAAGATTATCTCTTTTGCCTTGGCATTGACCAGTGAAGCTGTGCGTTCTCTTGCGTCTTCAATGGCCTCACGCGCCTTCACGCCGGACTCGTATACGCTTAACGGATTTCCATAATGCTCCTTGAAATAAGGAAGCATCGCGTCAAGGACATCGGGATGCAACGGATTAGTTGCTACATGGTCGAGATATATTGTTTTCATTTTGACTCCTTCAGCTTCTTGATATAAAACTTGTAATGGTCAGTATCTTCATAGATCCCTATGAATTCGTTCCCGGTTTTATTGCACCAATCGGGAATATCTTCAAGGGCGCCGTCATAGTCTGTCAGTATTGATAGCACCTGCCCGGATGTTATTTCTTTTATTTTTTCCTCGATAGTAAGCAGATGCATCGGGCACATCATGTAAATGATATCGGTTGTGGCATCAGCGATCATCGGCTCATCAAGAAATTTGAGCTGCGCTTTATCTTCCAATTTGAATACCGCCTCCGTTGGTCCCAATGTTCACCTCGTCTTTTTTGCCTCTTCTTTCAGCAAGTCATTAAGGCTTATCGTCTCAAGAAAGTCTTCTATCTTCTCGCCGAGAGATTTCCAGAGCAGCCGCGTCACACACTTCTCAATGCGATTACAGCCTTTGGCAGAGGGGCCGAGGCACTGTGTGATGGTGACCGGCCCTTCAAGTGCGTTCAGGATCATATTGATGCTTATCTCTTCAGGTTTTTTGCTTATTGAATAACCGCCGCCCGGCCCTTTCCGGCTTGAAATAAGCTTTGACCTGCGCAGCTTGTTCAACAGTTGTTCAAGATACGCGACGGAAACATCCTGCTTTTCGGCAATCTCCTTAATTGTCAAGGGGCCATTATCATAATTTTTGGCCAGCTCAAACATGGCCCTTACCCCGTATTGAGACTTTGTAGATAGCCTGAGCATGAAAATAGAATATAATAGTTTACTAAACCTGTCAAGTATTGTTTTCAGCACAAGGGCTATATGAAAAGCCTTCAAAATAAGTTAGCATTACAACTGTTTTTTGACTGCTTTGCCGGGCTTCTTTATAATAGATTCGCAAGATATGAAATTACTTCTCATTTCCTTACAATCAAACGCCTCTCTGGTGGGCATTAAATACATAGCCGCCAATGTCCGCTCTCAGAGGCACGAGGTCAGGATATTGCTGCTGCCCGGTTATCTGGAAAGCACACTGCATCCCGAGATCGAGACATTTGTCCGTAATTACAATCCTGATCTTATCGGAATAGGGCTGATGTCAATCGAGTTTTACCCCGCAAAAAACCTTACCCGTCTTTTGAAGGAGAAGTTTGATATCCCTGTGATCTGGGGAGGGCTTCATGTGATTTTGAAACCTGATGAATGTATCAAATACGCGGATTATGTTTGCGGCGGGGAAGGGGAGAATGCTGTTGTTGCATTGTTAGAGCATCTCAGAGACAAAGGGAGGAATGTTGTTCCTGATATTTCAAATATCTGGGTAAATGATAACGGCAGCATTATTAAAAAAGAAGCAGCGCCGGAAGTGGACCTCGACAGGCTGCCGATAATTGAATACCTGCCGGATTACTATTATGTCTTTCATAACGGACAGATAATTAGTTTTGCTCAACACCCGAAACTGTTCCGCAGTTATTCTCTTTACGGCGGCACCTGTCATATGATGATAACGACGCGTGGATGTCCTTTTTACTGCGGGTACTGCGCCAATGCCTACACGATGACGGTGTTCGGCAAAAAGATCAGGAAGAGATCGGTTGAGAATTGCATAGAGGAATTGAAGCTGGTCAAAAAAGACCCCTATGTCATTTATATCAATTTTGAAGACGACTGGTTCTTCTCCCATGACCGCGAGTGGATGAAAAGGTTTTGCGAGGAATATAAGGAACACATCAACCTGCCGTTTATGGTCCGGGTGTTCCCCGGAGTGCTGGACCGGGAAAAGTTATTCATGCTGAAAGACGCTGGATTGAGTCTCGTTATTATGGGGGTACAGACCGGCAGTGACAGGGTCAATTTTGAGATCTATAACAGGAAGGTCCGTTTCTCATCGGTAATAAAGGCTGCGGAGTTGATCTCTGAAAGCAAGGTCGCTCCGTATTATGAAATGATCGTGGACAATCCGTATGAGACGGAAAAAGACCAGATGGATTGCATTGACTCGATGGCCAAACTGAAAAGGCCGTACACGATCTCTCTTGCGCATCTGACCTTCTTTCCCGGAACACTTTTAACTGAGAGAGCGGTCAAGGAAAAGATCGTTGATCCTGACGCGTATCTCACAAGATATATGGTCAAGATCGACAAGACTTATTTTAATAAATTACTTTACATGACCCCGTATATCCCGCGTTTTTTAATTAAATTTCTAAACAAACCGGAAGCCTCAAGGAATTTCATACATCGGTTGCTTACAAATTGCTTTTTCTTTTTTGTGAAAAGGACCATAGAGCCGGCGGTGTTCTTCTTTGTCCTGACAAGAGGCTTGAAGTATAACTTTAACTGGACGGCGCGGACGGTTTTAGGCAACTGGAAGTCAGCGTTGGCAAAGCTACTGTTTAACTTCCTGGGTAAGAGCGACATGAAGTTTGACAAGAGATTAGAGTTGGTAAAAAAAGAAATGCCGGAGCTTTTTGAAAAATAGGCAGCTTTATGTCAGACTAAAGATATTAAAAACACTAATATTCTATTTATTGATTGAAGCTTTTGTGATAAAAAGATAATATAGAACGCCGATGAGATTACTGCTTATTTCATTACAATCTAACGCATATGTTACGGGGCTGAAATACATCGCCGCGAATGCGCGCGCTCACGGGCATAATGTCCGCGTATTGCTTCTTCCCGGATATCTTGAAAACAAACTGAGTCCTGCGATCGAGGATTTTATTTTAGATTACAGTCCCGATCTGATCGGCGTGGGACTGATGTCAATTGAATTTTATCCCGCGAAAAACCTTACCCGTCTTTTAAAAGAGAAGTTTAACATTCCGGTAATATGGGGCGGGGTGCATGTAATTTTGAACCCTGATGAATGTTTGAAATATGCCGACTACACATGCTGCGCCGATGGCGAGAGGGCGGTTGTTTCTTTGCTTGAACATTTAAGGACAAAAGGGCGGGATGTTGTCCCGGAAATTCCCAATGTGTGGGCCAGGATAAACGGGCAAATATCAAAACAACCTATTGCTCCGCCGGAGAAGAATCTCGACTCGCTTCCTTTCCAGGAATATCTGCCGGACTACTTCTACGGATTTCATAAAGATGGGATATATAATTTCGCGCAGAACCAGCGCCTCTTCCGCAAGTTTGCGTTGTACGGCGGCACATGCCACATGATGCTGACGACCAGAGGGTGTCCTTTTAAATGCGCGTATTGCGGCAACTCCGCCTTCATGTCAATTTACGGCAAGAACGTCAGGGAGAGGTCTGTTGCAAATGTAATCGCGGAGCTGAAAGAGGTGAAGAAGAATCCTTATGTGCTTTACATAAATATTCAGGACGACTGCTTCTTCGCGCACAACCGCGAATGGATCAAAGAATTCTGTACGGAATACAAAAAGCATATAAACCTCCCGTTCCTTGTGCGTGTGATACCCACGATGATGGACAGGGAAAAATTGTTCATGCTCAGAGGCGCGGGGTTAAGCTGGATCGTCATGGGAATTCAGAGCGGCAGCGACAGGGTCAATTTTGAAGTCTACAACAGAAAGATTAAATTCACATCAGTTGAGAAGGCGGCAGGTATAATTGCCGAAACAAGGGCCGCGCCGTTCTATGAACTGATTGTAGATAATCCATACGAGACGGAGGATGAAAAAAGGGAGACCATTACTGCTGTTTCACAATTAAATAAACCTTACACTGCCTCATTGGCCCATCTGACTTTCTTTCCGGGCACTCCCCTTGCGGAAAGGGCAGTGAAAGACAATATCGTCTCCCCTGATGCGTACCTGTACAGGTACATAGTCAAAATAGACAAGACATATTTAAACAAGCTGCTTGATATTACTCCCTACATTCCAAAGGCGGTTGTAAAGTTCCTCAATAAGCCGGAGGCATCAAGAAGAGTGATGCACCGGATACTTTTAAACAGTTTAGTTCCCGTTATAAAGAGGACCATTGAACCGGCTGTATATTTTTTCATTACCACACGGGCCTTGGATTACAACATAAGCTGGACAATAAGGACAGTCCGCGGCGGGTGGAGATCTGCAATATCAAGAGTCATCTTTAATTTCCTCGGCAAAGGCGATCTCAAATATGATCAGAAGATGGAATGGGCCAGGAAAAACATGCCGGCGCTGTTTGAGAATTAATTAGCGTAAATCTCTTTTATCTTCCCGTAAAAATCTTCTTGTCCAACAGGCAGCGCCTCTGTTCTTTCCATCAGGATATTATTAAAAACATACGCGCACAAATCCGACACATCGCCTTCTTTTACGAGTGTAAGGCTGATAGGAAAGTAGACGTAATTTCCCGACTGTACAGACCGCCTGGCGCAGAAGGCTATGTCGTCAAATAAGGGTTTGCCGTCGCAGCTCAGGTTTCTCAGTATAAGGTCTGACTTTGCGTATGCAATTGAAAGGAGGCGGGTGTCTGCCGGATCTATGAAAATTAAATTGTCGTTCAGATGTTCTCTTATCTCCAATATGGCGTGCTGAAGTTTGGATGAGAATTTTTCGGAAAAGGAAACCACTATGCCTATGTCATCAGTGAAATATTTTAATAAGAAGGCATTGAGGACTTCAAATGACAGCGAAGGGAACCGGAGGTTTGTAAAGAAAATAATCTTATTTTTATTTTGCAATTTCTTTAAGATCAAAACTTCATTTTCCTTCAAATCTTCCGGGACGCCTACTAACGAAGGCATTATCTCAAATTTGTCTTTCCCTTTGTAATGGGTTGCTGCAACATCATATGTATGTTTATCGCCGCAGATGATCCTGTCCGCCCATGAATAGGAAAGGTTGAGCAGCTGCTGTCCCCCCATCTTGCTCCTTAACTGTCCGAAAACAGAAAAAAGCTCAGGGTGCATTGTTATCAAAATTCTTTTGAACAACATCCTCCCGAATGCGACCGCTGTCACCAGCTTCATCAATCCTGGACGGGTGTAGCCTTTTGTGAGAAAGTGGATAACATTGCAGTTGAGGCCGTAGCGCATCAATTTCATGATGAAGTCGGAATAGTTTTTAATATCGACAAATTCTTTTTCGATTGAGGGATTTTCGGAAATGTTCAGGACAACACAGCGGTGGCCTTCCTGTTGAAGGTGATTAAGCAAGGTCAGGTTATGAAGGCTCTCTTCTTCGTAAGGGGGAGCGAAGTTCCCGATGAACAGTGTTTTCATTTCAATCGATAAGCATTATGCTTGCAGGGTCGCCTATCTTAATATTGAAGAGTTCAGCGGCATTGTTCTGTTTGATAAAAAGCTCAAGATGTCCGAAGCCGTTTATGGTCGCGGACAAAGTCTGGTCTTGAGATTCAGCGTAATAACTTACAAACGGCAACTGCTTGTCCTGATAGATTACCTTAAATTTGTGTTTTGAATCTACAGGGGCCAATTGCGCTATAGTGTCAATCGTGATGTTGGTTATGGCATTGCCGAAATGGTCCATGGAAACCACCTCGCCGCTGATGGCGCTGCTGTTTGAAAGTACAGGTTTCGGCAGGGAGATTTTAATATAATCATGAATACGTTCTCCGAATTTATGAGAATCCACCCCTTTGGAAAGCCATGCCGCAACCGGAGCAAATATATCTCTGCCGTGAAACGTTGAGCCCTTAACGGGCAGAAAATAATGCGCTGAGTTCAAATGAATGACCTTAAAAAAATTAGAATCCTCCTGTTCAAAAATTTGAGTGAATATGCCGTTATCAGGGCCGATGAAATAATGATCTTCAGTGATGACAAGCAGCGGCCTTCTATCTCCGCCTACTCCGGGGTCTACGACAACCAGATGGATTGTGGCTGGCGGGAAATATTTATAGCACATACCGATTACCTGTGAGGCCTCATATATGTTATGCCGTTCTATATTATGAGTAATGTCTATTATCTTTGCCTGCGAATTTATTCCAAGTATTACACCCTTCACCATTCCCACAAAGGAATCTTTCAGCCCGTAGTCCGTTATTAAAGTTATCATTGGTCTTTCTAACATTTAACTGTCCCTGTTAATTCTTTTAGTGAATTGATCTTGTTTTCCGTCATAAAAGATTTTATTCCCTCAAGTATATCCATTGTAGCTCTCGGGTTGACAAAATTCGCGGTGCCCACAGCGACAGCGCTCGCGCCTGCGAGAACAAATTCAAGGGCGTCTTCTGCAGAGATTATCCCGCCCATGCCGATAATCGGGACGTTAACCGTTTTGAAACATTCCCAAACCATCCTGACGGCAACAGGCCTGATGGCAGGGCCTGATAACCCTCCAGTTATATTTGCGAGACGGGACCGTCTTGTTTTTATATTGATGCTCATTCCGGTAATTGTATTAATTAATGATATGATGTCGCTCCCCGCATCTTCCGCAGCCTTTGCAAATAACTTTATATCGGCTGTATTTGGCGAAAGTTTAGTAATCAACGGCAGACGGGTCCTGCGTCTTACGTCCCGTATCAATTCTTCAAAGATTTTAATGTCCGTTCCGAAGACGATGCCTCCCTTTTTAACATTCGGACAGGAGACATTCAGCTCAATGGCGTCGACTCCAGCGGCTTCCAGGTCCTCCGCAAGTTCAATGTATTCATTAATGGAGGTGCCGAGGATATTCACTATTATCTTTGTATTGAAATTCCTCAAATAGGGTAGCTGCTGTTTGATAAACTCTTTCAGCCCCGCATTCTGCAGGCCAATGGCATTCAACATTCCACAGGGCGTCTCACAGATGCGCGGTCCGGGATTGCCCTTCATCGGTTTCAGGGATATGCCCTTTACAACAATTGCTCCGAGTTGGTTCAGATCAATAAATTCGGAGTATTCCTTGCCGTAACCGAATGTCCCGGAGGCGGTCATAACGGGATTCGTTAGTTTCAGTTTGCCTAAGTTAGTTGTTAAGTTCATTCCCATATGACCTCATTTATCGGAAACACAGGGCCCTCCCTGCAAACTCTTTTGTACCCGTCCGTTGTATTGACTACGCAGCCGAGACATGTGCCCAGACCGCACGCCATATTTTGTTCAAGGGCGATATAACCTTTAAGATTGGATTTTTTTGCGAGATCAGACAGCGCGATAAGCATAGGCTCCGGCCCGCACGCATAAAGGCAGGGCAGGGCCTTGAATGATTGAGAAGATATATACTTGTTGAGGACATCTACGATATTTCCCTTTTCGCCCAACGACCCGTCGTCAGTGGAAATCACTGGTTCAATGCCAAGGGATATTAATTCATCAATGCACAGGAGTTCCTCATGTGTCCGCGCGCCATAGAAACAAAGAGGGCGGTATTTATTAATTGTTTCAGCAAGCCCTAAAATGGGCGCTATTCCAAGTCCTCCGGCCACCATTATTATTTTGTTATCAGAGCGCAGTGAAGGAAAGGCGTTGCCGAGAGGGCCGATAATTTCCAGGATGTCTCCGGGTTTTCTGTTGCTTAAAATACTGGTGCCTTTGCCGGTAACTCTATAGAGGACCTGGAAGTCCCTCCCGAGCCAGCGGTGAATGCTGAACGGTCTCTTCAGCAGAGGGTCAAGGCAGTTGTCTACCGAGATCATAAAAAAATTGCCCGGTTTCGGTTTCCCGATTTTCACAAGGGGGTGAAGCGTTAAAAGGAAGTGATTTTTTATGACCTGCCGGTTTTCTATGACAGATGCTTTAAATAATCTACTCAAATGTTATCTCTAAGATTTCGTACTCAATAGTTCTTGCCGGCGCTTTTACCACTGCGATGTCGCCGGGTTCTTTTCCGATCAGCGCCCTGCCCACAGGTGATGTAATGGATATCTTACGCTCCTTGATGTTTGCTTCTTCGGTGCCGACGAGAATAAACTCATATTCTTCATCAGCGTCTACGTCCAGGACTTTCACCTTCGCGCCAAAGGCGACCTTTGACTGGGTAATTTTTGACGGGTCAATAACTTCGGCAAGGGCGATTTTCGACTGGAGTTCCTGTATCCTGCCCTCCAGGAAGGATTGTTTTTCTTTTGCGGCATGATATTCCGCATTTTCAGACAGGTCACCGTGCGCCCGGGCCTCTGCAATTGCCTTAATATTTTGCGGGCGTTCTATTTTAATAAGCCTGTCAAGCTCGTCCTTGAGTTTTTGGTGCCCGCCCGGTGTCATCGGAAATTTTTGCATGATGAAAATTTTAACAATATGTATTTAATAAAGTAAAGGCAATATATAAAAATAGAGAGGGTTTTGTTCAGTTTATTAAAATAATCCTTTAAAAACCCGTCTATTGACTTAATTAACATAAGCTGTCATTATATAAAACCAAAGTTTCAAAAGTTCTTGCAACGCAAAAGATTGCCGCAATTCTTTTAACTTTGCGATTTTTTTTGTTTGTTTAATAAAATAGTTAATATAAAGACTTGGAGCACGTAATAAACATGACGCCAAAACAGGATTATGTAAAAAAAATGGAATTGAAAAAGCTTCGGAGGGTTGAAGCAGGCATAGTTTCTGACCGCTATCCCGGAGTTTCCAATATCGTTATTCATATGACGTACTTCCACGAAGCTGAAAATCCGGTCCTTATGGAGCGTACAATAAATGTCTTTCCTACAAGCATCGCGGATTTTAAAATGGAATGCATGATCAGAGGATGTGACAGCGGTGGCTTTGATTTAACACCTGTTATTTCCAAGCTGATCAAACAACATAAAAAGATGGCAAAAGGGGATATGAATTGCAGGGGCAAAATAGGTGATTATTCATCACATCATGCTAATGTTTCATATGAAATCAGCATAAAGTATAACAATAAACACTCTATATAGAATTTAAATTATCAATCCCGTCCAAATCTTTTAAACCTTAGTGCTTTACTCTTTTTCTTTCGGGCTTCAATACGTTTTCGCTTTTCTTTTTCAGAAGGCTTTTCATAAGATCTCCGCCTTTTAAGCTCTTTGAATAGTCCTTCTTTCTGAAGACTGATTTTTAAATCTTTTATAGCTTTTTCTATATTTTTCCCATAGACTTTTATTTCCAAGATGGGTTATCTTCTCCCTCTTCTCTGTCCTGCTCCACCTTTACCTCTGCTGCCGCCACCAGGGCCGCCGCCAAAGCCGCCTCTGCCTCTGTCGTTACCGCCTCTGCCGCCGCCGCCAAAACCGCCTCTTCTTTCCCTCGGGGCCTGGGGACGCGCTTCGTTAACAACGATGGTCCGTTCCATAAAGGTTGTTCCGTTCAGGCTTGTAATAGCTTTGCCTGCATCTTCTTCCGAAACCATTTCAACAAAGCCGAAGCCTTTTGACTGGCCGGTCTGTGCGTCAGTGATGATTTTTACTGATTCAACTTCACCGACTGTTGAGAAGAGCTCGTGAAGAGCGTCCTCTGAAGCCTGAAACGGAATGCTTCCTACATACAATTTTTTTCCCATGTCTAAACTTCTCCTTAGTAAAAAAAAATTTAAAGCCTCACAGTCTTTAAAGCTGAGAGGCTTTATCAACTTTAAAAGTTGATAATACTATAGCATAAAAATTAAAAAAAACATATTAGCTGCAAGGACGGTTATTAAAATTAATATTGCATCCATTTCCTGAAAATAAATCACAACTTAATATGATGATATTCCTGCAGGGACTTTATATTGATCCGCTCTTTCAGCAGCATCTCAATTGCGTTTATAGTTGCGCGCGCGCCGGCAATCGTGGTTGTGTAAGGGACCTTATATTGAAGCGCGCTTTCTCTGAGAGTGAATGAATCCTTCTGTGCCTTTGTGCCGGTAACGGTGTTTATTATGAAATTTATCTCGTTGTTCTTTATGTAATCAACGATATCAGGGCGTCCTTCACCGACCTTGCTGACCCTCTCAACGCTTAGTCCGTGCTTCTTGAGATAGTCTGCTGTCCCCTTTGTGGCAATGATCGAAAAACCGAGAGAAGCGAGTTTGCCCGCCATGGGAGCAATATGCTGCTTGTCTTTATCTTTAACGCTGATGAAGACCTTACCGCTTACAGGCATTGTATTGCTTGCTGAAGCCTGCGCCTTTGCATAAGCCCTTCCGAAATCCTGGTCAATGCCCATGACCTCGCCGGTTGATTTCATTTCAGGTCCCAATAACGGATCGACTCCCTTAAATCTGTCAAAGGGGAAGACCGCCTCTTTAACCGTAAAGTGTGATATTTTCACCTCAGACGTAAAACCCATTTCAGCGAGTGATTTTCCCACCATGGCCTTTGCCGCCATTTTCGCAAGCGGGACGCCGATAGATTTACTTACGTAAGGGATTGTGCGTGAGGCTCTCGGGTTTACTTCAAGTATATAGATATCTTTGCCTTTCACGGCAAACTGTATATTCATAAGGCCGATAACTTTCAGCTCCATGGCAAGCGCCTTTGTGAAGGTTTTAATGTTCTCAGTAATATCCTGTGTGAGAGAATAGGGGGGCATTGAACACGCGGAGTCTCCAGAGTGGATGCCTGCCTCTTCTATGTGCTCCATGATGCCGCCGATAATTACACTGTTTCCGTCGGAGATGGCGTCAACGTCAATCTCTATCGCGTCTTCAAGGTATTTATCTATAAGGATCGGATGTTCAGGAGAAGCGGTGACAGCCCTCTTCATATAACCCTTGAGGCTCTCTTCGTCATAAACGATCTCCATGGCCCTCCCGCCAAGGACATAAGAAGGCCTGACCATGACCGGGTAACCTATGATATGCGCCACGTCAATGGCTTCATCAACACACATGGCGGTCCCGCTTTCAGGCTGGCGGAGATCGAGCTTGTGCAGTATTTGTTTGAATCTCTTTCTGTCTTCGGCCATGTCTATAGAATCCGGGGATGTGCCGAGGATTTTCACGCCTGCTTTTTCAAGCGGAACGGCAAGCTTCAGAGGCGTTTGTCCGCCGAACTGTACGATCACTCCTATGGGTTTTTCAATCTCAACAATATTGAGAACGTCCTCAAAAGTAAGCGGCTCGAAGTACAACCTGTCAGCAGTATCATAGTCAGTGCTGACTGTTTCGGGATTGCAGTTGACCATTATCGTTTCGTAGCCGAGTTCTCTTAAGGCAAAAACAGCGTGGACGCAGCAGTAGTCAAATTCAATCCCCTGCCCGATCCTGTTCGGACCCGAACCGAGGATAACAACCTTTTTCCTGTCCGTAGGATTGGCCTCGCACTCTACAGAGGGGTTAGGGGTTAGGGGTTGGGGGTTGGGGGTCTTTTCACTAACCCCTAATCCCTGATTCCCAATCCCTCTTATGAACGGTTTTTCATATGTCGAATAAAGGTACGGGGTGTATGCCTTGAATTCAGCGGCGCAGGTGTCAACCATTTTGTATACAGGAATTATCCCGTTTTCTATCCGGTATTTTCTCAAAGCAACTTCATCCATGCCAAGCATTTTTGCAAGCCTGCGGTCAGAGAAGCCGTATTCTTTTGCCTGCCGCAAAAGGGCGGGGAGTTTCTTTTCGCCTTCTGCGCTTTTGCTCTTTTGTACTTCCGCGCTGAAGTGTTCTTCAAACTCCACAATCTGTTTAACATTGAATAAAAACCAGGGGTCAATCTGCGTCAGTTCGAATATTTCTTCAATGCTCATTCCCTTGCGCAAGGCGTGAGTGATGTACCATATGCGGTCCCAACCGGGGACCTTTAATTTCTTTTTCGTTTCATCCATGTCCGCATTTAACGGCTCGAATCCATAACTGTCGATCTCAAGACTGCGGATCGCTTTATGAAGAGATTCTTTAAAGGTCCTTCCTATTGACATCGCCTCGCCGACAGACTTCATCTGTGTAGTAAGTGTAGCGTCAGCTTCGGGAAATTTCTCAAACGCGAAACGGGGGAATTTAACAACTACATAATCCAGCGTAGGCTCGAAAGACGCGGGTGTTTCCTTGGTAATGTCATTCGGTATCTCATCGAGCGTTAAGCCGATTGCGAGTTTTGCAGCAATTTTTGCGATAGGGAACCCTGTTGCCTTTGACGCAAGCGCCGAGCTTCTGGACACCCTCGGGTTCATTTCAATAACGATCATCCGGCCGTTGTCAGGATTGACTGCAAACTGGATGTTGGACCCCCCGGTGTCAACTCCTATCTCACGGATGATGGCTATCGAGGCGTCACGCATGATCTGGTATTCCTTGTCGGTCAGTGTCTGCGCAGGCGCGACAGTAATGGAATCGCCTGTGTGAACGCCCATCGGGTCAAAATTTTCTATCGAGCAGATGATCACGACATTGTCTTTGTTGTCGCGCATGACCTCAAGCTCGTATTCTTTCCAGCCGAGAACGGATTCTTCCACGAGCACCTGATGCACGGGACTGAGCTGCAAGGCTTTGTAGAGATTGTCCTTGAATTCATCCATGTTGTAGGCTATGCTTCCACCTGTGCCGCCCAGCGTAAATGAAGGCCTCAGTATCAACGGAAAACCGAGGTATTCGGTCGCCTTTATGCCGTCTTCAATGGAATTAACATGCCTGCTCTTCGGGGTTTCCAGACCGATCTTTGACATGGCCTCTTTGAATAATTCCCTGTCCTCGCCTTTTTTAATAGCAGGGATTTTCGCGCCGATCAACTCAACCTTGTATTTATCAAGTATGCCTTTTTCATAAAGCTCGACCGCAAGGTTCAGCGCGGTCTGTCCGCCCATTGTCGGAAGAATCGCGTCGGGACGCTCTTTCTCGATTATTTTCTCAAGGATATCAACTGTAAGCGGTTCGATGTAAGTTATATCTGCCGTTTCCGGGTCAGTCATAATCGTGGCAGGATTAGAGTTGACAAGCATTACTTTGTAACCTTCTTCGCGCAGGGCCTTGCAGGCCTGCGTTCCTGAATAATCAAACTCGCACGCCTGACCGATGATTATGGGGCCTGAACCTATGAGCAGGATACTTTTTATGTCTGTTCTTTTTGGCATAACTATTTTCCTATCAAGTTCCGGAATCTCTTAAATATGTAACCCGAATCATTCGGGCCGGGCCCGGCTTCGGGATGATGCTGCACGGAAAATATCGGCAGTTCAACATGCCGCATTCCTTCCTCGGTCCCGTCATAGAGATTTTTGTGAGTCAGTTCCACTTGTCCTCCGAGGCTTTTCACGTCTACGCAGTAGTTGTGGTTCTGGGAAGTGATCTCGACTTTCCTTGTTGACAGGTCCATCACCGGATGATTTCCTCCGTGATGGCCGAACTTAAGTTTGTACGTTGTCCCTCCGAGCGCAAGGCCCAATATCTGATGACCCAGGCAGATGCCGAGGATGGGTTTTTTGCCGATGAGTTTCTTTGCCGCATCAATAGCGTATGTAACAACTTGCGGATCTCCGGGGCCGTTGCTTAAAACAATTCCGTCAGGGTCCATGTTAAGCGCTTCTTCCGCAGGCGTTTGAGCGGGAATGATAGTGACATCAAACCCCGCGTTAAAAAGATGGCGGAGTATGTTCATCTTAATTCCAAAGTCGTAAACAACAACAGAAGGTGACGAGTTGCTTTTCCCTTCTGACTTCTGACTTCTGACTTCTGACTTCTGTAATTTCCACAGTCCGGTTGTCCACTTGTACGCCTGTTTTGTGGACACCTCTTTAACAAGGTCTAATGCTGAAATTCCCGGATGCTGTCGTACTTTCTCCAGAAGGCTTTGAGGGTTTAGGTCGGTTGTTGAGATTATCCCCATCTGCACGCCGTTGTCCCTGATGTGTTTTGTCAGCGCCCTTGTGTCGAGGCCCTGGATGCCGATTTTTTTATTTTCCTTCAGGTATTGATCAAGATTTTTTTCCGAACGCCAGTTGCTTGGGAAATCATAAAATTCCTTGGCAATAAAACCCTCAACGTTCGGCATACATGATTCGATGTCCTCTTCATTTATGCCGTAGTTTCCTATCTGCGAATATGTCATGGCAACTATCTGTCCTTTGTAGGACGGGTCGGTGAGTATCTCCTGGTAGCCGGTCATCGAGGTGTTGAAGACAACCTCGCCGATGGTCTCTCCCTCAGCGCCGAAATTCAATCCTTCAAAGACAGTTCCGTCAGCGAGCACCAGAAGGGCCTTTATCTGTTTAGACATAATTTCTCCATTTGTATGTAAGCTCCATGAAAATTTCCTGACTTAAAGAGGAAATTAAAAAAAGATAACTTTAAGGACACAAATTGCAAATATAACAGGTTTTTATTTTACACTGTTTTTTACTTTTTTGACAGCTTATGCGATGCATAAAAAATTATATCCAGTCGAAGATTCTCCCCATTGAAACAGTTTTTTCAACAGTGCCCTTTAATGTCCATCCGTTAAAAGGAGAGTTTTTTCCTTTTGACAGAAATTTTGATGAATCAACAACAAATGAATTTGATAGATTTATTACCGCGATGTCGGCATCAGAGTCCGCTGACAGGGCGCCTTTTGGAATTCCCATGATCTTTGAAGGGGCTGTTGTCATTTTCGCGATGAGATGCTTTAAGTCCAGAGTTCCTTCAGCGACGAGCTGAAGACCTAATGCAAGCGCAGTTTCAAGTCCCGAGATCCCAAAGGCCGCTGAATCAAATTCCCCGATCTTGTCATCGGCATGATGCGGGGCATGGTCTGTGGCGATTACATCAATAGTGCCGTCTCTTAAACCCTGCTTAATAGCTTCGACGTCCTTCTTTGTCCTGACCGGAGGGTTGACCTTCATGTTTGTGTCGTATCCCATCAGCGCCTCATCTGTCAGGCTGAAATAATGCGGGCATGTCTCCGCGGTCACATTTGTGCCCCGTGCCTTAGCGTCTCTGATCAAGTTTACGGAACCTTCCGACGACACATGCGCAATATGCAGGCGTCCCCCGGTAAGCTCGCAGAGGGCGATGTCCCGCGCCACCATTATCTCCTCGGCGGCCTTAGGGATACCTTTCAGGCCGAGTATTGTTGAAACAAAGCCTTCATTCATCACACCGCCTTCAGATAAATAAATATCTTCACAGTGCGAGATTATGGGTACATCAAATATCTTTGAGTATTCGAGGGCGCGTCTCATTATGAGGCTGTTTGTCACAGGCCTGCCGTCGTCTGAGAATGCCACGCAGCCTGAACGTTTCATTGCTTCAAGTTCGGCAAGCTCTTCGCTCTTTTGCGCCTTCGTTATTGCCCCTATCGGATAGACAGTGCATGAACCTTCTTTCAATGACTTTTCTATAATGAATTCCGTTACCGAGATTGTATCGTTTACAGGATTTGTGTTCGGCATACAGCAAACGGTTGTGAATCCGCCTCTTACAGCGGCCTTCGTCCCTGTCATGATCGTTTCCTTATATTCAAAACCGGGTTCACGCAGATGCGTGTGCATGTCAACAAGTCCGGGGATGACAATGCAGTCCGAGGCGTCAATGGTCCTGTCTGCTTTAGGCCCTTTGCCCTTTGGAAATAAACCCTTGATTTTGGTCCCCTCTATAAAAACTTCATGAGGGCCGTCTAAATTATTGGAAGGGTCGATTACGCGGCCGTTCTTTATTAAGATTTTCATTTTTTCACTCCTGCAAGAAGATATAAAACAGCCATTCTGACAGCGAGACCGTTGGTCACCTGTTCAAGAATCACCGACTGCGTCCCGTCAGCGACATCCGATTCAATTTCAACTCCCCTGTTCATGGGGCCGGGATGCATGACAATAGCATCGTCCTTTGCGAGTTTTAACCGCTCGGATGTGAGGCCGTAAAGATTAAAATACTCCTCAAGCGTCGGGAAGAAACCCTTGCTTTGACGTTCTAATTGAAGCCTGAGCGCCATGACAACGTCTGCCTTCTTCAAACCTTCTTCCAGATTATCAAAGACCTCAACCTCGAGGTTGTTGACTTCCGATGGAAGCAGGGTAGGAGGGCAGATCAGTCTGACCTTTGCGCCGAGTTTTGTAAAGGCATATATATTGGAGCGCGCGACCCTGCTGTGAGTTATGTCTCCAATGATCGCGATAGTGAGTCCTTTGATCTTTCTCTTGTAAGACAGCACCGTGAATAAATCAAGCAGGGCCTGAGTGGGATGTTCATTTGCGCCGTCGCCCGCGTTGATCACTGAAATATCAAGAAGCCTGCTCAGGAAATGCGGGACGCCTGCCGAGGCATGCCGGATCACTACAAAGTCAGCGCCTAATGCCTTGATCGTAAGTGCGGTGTCCTTTAGTGTTTCGCCTTTTACAACGCTGCTTGTCGTGATGGAAAAGTTTATAACGTCCGCGCTCAATCTCTTGGCTGCAAGTTCAAAGGAAATCCTGGTCCTTGTTGACGGCTCGAAAAAGAGATTGACAACGGTCCTGCCTCTCAACGGCGGGACTTTCTTTATGTCTCTTTTAAGAACGTCTTTGAAATTGGATGCCGTGTCGAGGATATGATAGATCTCTTCAGGTGTAAGTTCTTTTATGCCTAAAAGGTCTTTTGCTTTAAACATAGTTAGTATTTTAATTGTTATCTTATCAAGGGCGGGTTTAAAACCTGCCCTTACGATTCTTATTGTCCGCTCACCAAAACAACCTTGTCCTTCTTGCCTTTTTCTTCAAGGAATACTTCAACCCTATCATTAAACGATGTAGGGATATTTTTGCCGACATAATCAGCCCTGATCGGGAGCTCCCTGTGTCCCCTGTCGATCAATACCGCCAACTGGATCTGCGCGGGCCTTCCGAAATCAATAAGCGCATCCATCGCGGCCCTGATGCTCCTGCCGGTATATAAGACATCATCAACAAGGACGACAGTCTTATTATTAATAGTGCAGGGGATGTCGGTCTTTTTTACTATGGGCTGTTCTTCTTTGGTGTTGAGGTCGTCCCTGTAAAAGGTGATATCGAGCGCCCCTACATCTATGTGGGTGTCTTCAATCGTTTCGACTTCAGAGGCAAGCCTCCTGGCGAGGACCACGCCGCCTTTTTGTATCCCGACAAGGCAGATATTCTCAATACCCTTATTTTTTTCGACGATCTCATGTGCCATTCTTCTAATGGCGCGGATGATGTCGTCATTGTCCAATATCTTTTTAGTCATGAAACATACCTTCTGCTTCAAAGAGAGAAAAGGCATTGAAGCGGGCGTTGTGCTGGAGTTTGTTGTAAGCTGTGAGGTCCAATCTTTGTTTCCTTTCCAGTCTCTCGGTACCGGTTTAAAGGTTAATAAACTGAAGACATAATAATATAAGATCAAAACAGTTGTCAATGGCGGAAAAACTTTCCCGGTCGAGAAAATTTTTCTATGCAAATGACGTTCAAAAGTGCCCCAGTTTTAAATAAAATCAGTTAATTGGCAGGTCAGCTCTTCCTGGCATATCGATTGCTTTTCAAACCGGCATGGAAATGATGATGACAAATTTACCGGACGTAAACGCGGTCCAGCAGTTCAATACACCATCTGCCGCAGCTCCCCAGGGAGACAATCAATTAACAGATTCCAAATTTGCTTCCCTCGTGAATAAAGAAATCAAAAGTCATGAGGCAATCATCAGTAATCATGAAACAACTAACGCCCCTGCAGATTCAAGTAATAATGCTCAAACAAAAGAAGCATCAGATGCCAACCCTGACAAACCGGACAAGGCTCCATGTCAGTGCGTTCAATCCGGGGACAAATTGAATAATAAAGATGAATCAGTTGAGTCAGGGGAAGATCCCGTATTGAAAAATGGATCTGAGAATGGATTAAAAATAGGCGAAATACTTATGGACGTACTCAACATTGCGGCAACAGTTGCCATAAGTCCGGATGACTCACAGATCAATTTGGTGAATAAAACTGAAGATAGCAATGTGACAGGTGAACAGGCCCATCCTTTAGAAAGTATTACCGGGCCGGAGGTTTCCGCTGAAAGCGGTTTGAAGATGGGCGCTTTATTGTCTGATTTAATGAAAGCTGCAATTGCCGCGTCTGCAAAAGATCCCAATGGTGATCCAATCGCCCAGAGCAGCAGTGAAGCGGCAAATAAAGGTGAGGAAGGGGGCAGCGAAAATAAAAAGGCAACGGGCGATATCAAAAACGCGGGGGACCTTTTGGCGGCTTTGACACAAGGTGATAAAAAAGAGCCTGCTGATACAGATGTTAATAAGTTATTAAAACAGGCTGCGGAACACGCTGATAAATGTGATACTGAAATTAATTCTCAAAGACCCGCAAATTCGCAGGATGGTTCCGCGGACCTGAATTCTCAGGGCGGCAGGAAAGGTCCTGAGGATTTTCAAAACAAGACTCAGCTTGAGATCGTCAGGGGATTAAATAACGAAGGCGGTCCAAAACATAATGCTGACAATTCCGCGAAGACCTTGCTTGAAATCACCGGGGGATTAAATAATGCAGACGGTCCAAAACATAATGCTGACAACTCTGCCAAGACCATAAAAGTTGAATTGCCGGCTGACAGCGTTAATCTTTTAAATCAATCGAACGTGAAAATTGAGGCAGGCAAACCGGTTGAAGGGGCCATGCCCGCCAATGCAGCAAGGCAGGCGGAATTAAATCAAATACTGGACAAAGTGGTCTATGTTGTAAAAGGCAATAAGCTCGGCGTTACCCTTAAACATGACAACCTCGGAAAGCTCGATATAAATCTCAGCATGGAAAAGGGCGTGGTGAATGTCCAGATCAATACATCTGAAAGGGTAGTGAGGGATTATATCGAAAACAATATCCAGTATATTGTCGACTCCCTCGCAAAAGACGGCGTCAGCGTCGGGGGTTTTTCAGTGGCGCTGAAAGACAACAGGGACAATGAGCAGAATGTTTTTGTTATAAATAATAAACAGGGCCATGATGACGGAGAAGTCATAAAGAGGGAAGCAAAAATAAGCCCGGTCAGCGGACTTGTAAGTGTGTTCGCATAGAAAGGAGACAAAATGGAAGTATCAGGTGTAAACAGTATTCAAAGCGCAATCCAGACAGTTGGTGGAAAGACCCTCGGGAAACAGGAATTTTTAAACCTCCTGATAAAGCAGTTGGGCTATCAGGACCCTTTGAATCCCATGGACAGCACTCAATTTACATCCCAGCTGACCCAGTTCAGCTCACTTGAACAGCTCAGTAATATCAACACTACCCTGAACGACGTGCTTTCATTTCAGCATTCGATGCAGAACGCGTCGGTTGCGAATCTTATAGGAAGGACAGTGAAAGTGCCCGGAGACAGCACATATTTAGGCAGCACGGCGGACATCGGTTATGAGCTTTCAGGAGATGCCGCAACTGTGGAGATCTCGATATATGACGGATCAGGAAACCCCGTGGTTACGAAAAACCTGGGCGCCCAGACAAAAGGTGAAAATAGTTTTGTCTGGGACGGCAAAGACGCGCAGGGCAGTCAGATGACGGAAGGCAATTACACTTTTGAAATTAAGGCAAAGGACGCCTCAGGCAACGATGTTTCAACCGCGGCGAATTCAACCGGAAAAGTGACCGGCGTTATTTTCGAGGACGGCGTCACTTATCTTGCGTTAGACAGCGGCAGGAAAATCAACCTTAGCGAGATTGAATCAATACAATAAAAAAGCTAATAGCTGGCGGCCGATAGCTGTCAGCTTAATAAGGAGGAAATAAAAATGTTAACTTCTCTATTCACAGCAGTCAGCGGAATGAACGTAAACGGAACCGCGCTTTCGGTCATCGGTGACAACGTTGCCAACATGAACACCACAGGTTTTAAAACGAGCAAGGCATCGTTCGGCGATATACTCAGCCAGCAGCTTGGCACTTCACAGATAGGCAGAGGCGTGGAGGTAAGCGCCGTGACCCCCCAGTTCACGCAAGGCTCCTTTGAAAACTCGGCAAACGTCCTTGACCTTGCGGTTGACGGAGACGGTTTATTTATTGTGGGCGATGCAAGCGGGACGTTTTATACAAGGGCAGGGCAGTTCAACCTTGACAAGGATGGCTATATCGTCAATCCCAACGGGATGAAGCTGAAAGGTTATCTGTATTCCGCCTCAGGCACTGCATCGAGCGGTTTGGGTGATATTAATCTTTCAGCGCTGAACAGCGCACCGAACCATACAGAGGATGTAACAATATCCGCGAACCTTGATTCAAGATCGGTAATCCCCGGCGCATTTGATGTAACAGACCCCAATACCACTTCCAACTTTTCAAGCTCAATCACGGTATACGACTCTCTCGGGAACGGTCATGTCGTAGACGTATATTTCAGGAAGTCTGTTGAAGCGGCCACAGGCAATTCCTGGCAATGGTTTGCTGTTGTAAACGGCGCTGATTCCGCAAGCGGTACTACTGAGATACAGGCAAACGGCACGCTTGGCTTTGACACCAACGGCGCCCTCGATACGGAAAGCGCTATTACATATCCTACCGGGGGCTTTGATTTTAACGGCGGGGCAGCGGCAAACCAGACCATAGCCTTTGATTTTGGCGATTCTATAACAACGGACGGTGGCACTGGTGACGGAACTACTCAGTTCGGGTCGCTATCTTCAACGGTGTTTCAGAACCAGGATGGATATTCTTCCGGTTCACTGAGGAGCATAACCATAAGTCAGGACGGGGTCATGACAGGTATTTTCACCAACGGTCAGACAAGAGGAGTAGGACAGGTTGCGTTAGCCAAGTTCCTCGCGCCGACAGAGCTGACCAAGATGGGGAAAAACCTTTACGCAGAGTCTACTGATTCAGGCCAGCCGGTCATCAGCACACCCGGTTCATCAGGCACAGGACAGGTAATGTCAAACACACTTGAACTCAGCAACGTGGACCTTGCCGAGGAATTTGTTAAGATGATCATATCTCAAAGAGGATTTCAGGCGAACTCACGAATAGTATCAACGTCAGACGAGTTGATGCAGGAGCTTGTTAATCTGAAGAGGTAAGAAAAGCATAGGGCATAGGGCGCAGAGCAAAAGATAAAAACGGGATGCAGGGGCGATTTATAAAACGCCCCTGTTTTTTTTACACCATATTAATTATCTCACCGGCGATTTCATCCTGCGGGACGATCTTGTCCGCAAGACCTGCGGTTACAACTGCCTTCGGCATTCCGTAGACAACGCAGGTTTGCTCGCTCTCTGCGATGGTCTTGCCGCCGTTGTCTTTTATGGCCTTCATTCCCTTTTCGCCGTCATTTCCGAGTCCGGTGAGGATTACCCCAAGCACGTGGCCTGAGAAGCATTCCACAACCGACTGCATGAGCACGTCAACGGAAGGCCTGTATATAAGCTCTTTTTTGTTTCCTGATATGGCAATCACAGTCTCTGTGATTTTTTTGCGTGTAACGCCCATGTGCCCGCTGCCGGGCGCTATGTAAACTACTCCTTTTTTGATCTGTTCACCTTCTTCAGCTTCTTTGACCTCAATGGCGCTTAGCTGGTTCAGTCTCTCAGCAAAAGGGCCGGTAAAGCTCGCTGGCATATGCTGGGCTATGACAATAGGGACCGGAAAATCTTTCGGTAATTTGCTGATTATATTTTGCAGTGCCTTGGGGCCGCCGGTTGATGAGCCAATGGCTACAATGCTTATCCGCCGGTGAGAAGAATAGTCCGCCTTAGGCATCTGAAGCGGCTGCGCGGACACTTTGCGTTTTTTCAGGGAGACCACACCGCGCTTGGCGATATTCTTGATTTTATCTATAAGGATATCTTTAATTTTGACTATGTTGATCGAAAGATCAGACAGGTTTTTCGGTATGAAGTCCACTGCTCCGATGTCGAGCGCATCAAGTGTGACCTTTGCACCTTCCGTGGTCAGGGAACTTACCATCAGGACGGGGACGGGATTTTTCTCCATTATCAGTTTTAATGCTTCAATGCCGTTCATTCTCGGCATCTCAACATCCATTGTGACTATATCAGGCTTGAGCTGAATAACTTTTTCGACGGCATCAATGCCGTCACGCGCGATTCCCACCACCTTGATTTCCGGATCAGAGGAAATCATGTTGGAAAGGGTGTTCCGCATGAAGGCTGAATCGTCTACAATCAGGACCTTGACCATTTGCTTAGTCTTAATTACGCCGCAAAACCTTCTCCGATCAGCTTGTCTATATCAATGAGTATGATGAGCCTGTTTTCAAGTTTCGCTATGCCTTGAATGAACCTGCTGCTCATGGTTGAAGCCATAGGCGGCGCTGGTTCCACTATATCCGACGGTATTCTCAAGACTTCCGACACTGAGTCTACAATGAGGCCGTTTGTGATACCCTGGATGTCCATGATTATCACTCTTGAGTTCTCATCGGAATTTTTATCATAGACCCCGAATTTCTTCCTGAGGTTTATTACCGGTATGACTTTGCCCCTCAGGTTTATAACACCCTCTATATAATCAGGCGCATTCGGTATCTTTGTGATCTCCGTTATCCTGTTTATTTCCTGCACCTTCAAAATGTCTACCGCGTATTCTTCATTTCCGAGTGTGAATGTCACCAGTTGCAGCACCCGCTGTGATACATGTTCGTTTACGGCTGTGATTCCCATAATTTTTCCTCCTTTATTTCTAAATCAAAAACCAAAGTCATTTAAAAGACCTTCAACGTCAGACTGGCTGACCTTCTCTGCCGGCTTTTCCGCAGTTTCAGGCCCGTGGCCGCTGTTGATAGCGACGCCTGCCTCGACTTTCTCTGATTCGGTCTTAAGCAACATCCCGAATTTAGTTATCAGCCTCAACAGTTCGACCTCGACATTGTTTACAAGGTCCATGACCTTTTTGATTGTTTGCCCCGTGATGTCCTGAAACTGCTGAGCGGTAAGGATCATCGTCATGTCATTGTCCAATGATTCCTTGAAAGACTTGAGATAATTCACCGCCTCGTCATTGTCTTTTATGCTCCCGACATGTTTTGAGAAATCATTGGATTCCTCAAAATACCTTTCCACAATTCCCATTGTCTTGTTAGCGGCCTCTTCAGTCTTTTTGATTACAAACTGCAGGTTGTCAACGGCATTGGGAACATCATTTTGCGTGAGTTTTTGAATTCCTGTATTCACAGCGCCCTTGAATTCTTCAAGCGAATCATGGAGCTTTCTTGTTATCCTCCCGATTTCTTTAAAGAGATCGCTGTCTGTCGCCTTGACCAGTTGTTCAACTATGGTCTCCATTTTCTGATAATCATGCACCGCCAATGCGTCCATGAAATTCAACATCAGGTCGAATATATTGTGGCGGGGATCATTTGCATCAATTTTGCCGGCCATGAACTCTTTTGCGTTGCGCAATTCCTTTACTGTGATTTTCCCGCCGATCGTATCAACTTCTTTCGTCACTTCCACATTGTTCCCGTCGGCTGAGTTAGTAACGTTGACAATGGCGTCTTCAAGTAAATTAATATCATCAAGAGGAAGAAGTTTCTTTATATTCAAAAGGACGATCAGCCTGTTGTCGAGTTTTGCGACGCCCTCGATATGGTCCGCGTTATTGATGAACCTCTCAGGCGGTTCTATTTCGGATTCATCCACCTTGACAACGCCTGTAATACCGTCTACGACGACGCCGAATGTAACTTTGCCGGCTGCAAGAACAATCACCGTTCCGCCGGCTTCATCATTGTTGAATGAGCCAAGCAGATTTTTGAGATTAATTATTGGAATGACCGATCCCCTGAGATTGGTGACCCCTTTTATATATGACGGCAACTGCGGCAGGGCGGTTATTGAAGGCATAGTGATTATTTCACGGACCTTCAGGATGGGGATCATATATTCGCTTGAATTAAGTTGGAATCCTATGTATTGTTGCACTTATAAAACCTCCTTTAGTCTCATGACGGATTTATATATGATTTACGTTCATTGAACATTGCGATATTAGTTGTTTTTTTGCGGCAGTTAACGGCTTGCACTTCGCTCGTTCCCCTGCAGATGTTAAAGTGACTGATCAGTGTCTGCAACTCTTGTGATATATCGCCCAGCGCCTTTGTCATGCCGTGATATTTCTGGGCAACCTCTGCGGTCCGCTGGTTTTCGTTGGAGATCTCCTGCAGGTTTGTGGACACGTCTTCACCCGTAGAACTTTGCTGTTTGGCTGCCACATCGATCTGCTGCACCATATCCATCACATCCTGGACCGAAGCGACTATCTGTTTCAGGGAGTCATCAGCCTGGTTTGCCATGTTAACTCCCGACTCCACTTCTTTTGTCGCGGAATGCATTGATGAAACGGCGTTCTGGGTTTCCTGCTGGATACTCTTGATCATTCCGCTTATCTCGCCCGTAGCGGACGTTGTCCTCTCGGCAAGCTTTCTGACTTCATCCGCGACAACAGCAAAACCTCTTCCCTGTTCTCCGGCGCGCGCCGCTTCAATTGCCGCGTTTAACGCGAGGAGATTGGTCTGGTTTGCAATGTCGTCAATGACTTTAATAATCTCACCAATCTGCCGGGACCTTTTGCCGAGCGCTTCAATAGTATTCGCTGATTCATTGACCGAACGCGATATGCGGTTCATGCCGTTGATTGTCTCGGCAACAACCCCTCCACCTTTTGCGGCCAGTTCAGACGCTTCTTTTGCGGAGCGTGCTGCCATACTGGAATTCCTGGTCACATCAAAAACCACAACGCTCATCATTTCAACCGCACTTGCCACCTTGGCGGTATTTGATATCTGCTCTTTGGTGTCTTTAGCTATGACATCTGAACAGGCAAACAGGTCATCTGAAAAGTCGGTTATTTTATGCGTGGCGCACGATACTCTTTGTGTAACTTCTGCAAGCTCCTGTTTCATATTATTCAGCGCGCCGCCTAATTTCTTCATGTGCTTGTGATTGATCACTATGTCCGCCTGCGTAAGGTTCCCTTTTGCGATCCTGTCGGCAAAGTCAATCAGTTCATCCATCATTGCAATGCCGATGCTTGCGTACATGGTCTCAACTAACAAAACTACGGTTATGGCAATAACAATAAAAATGGTGAACAGGCCCTCAGTGTCCGTTTCATTTTTTATTAACTTGATGTTTTCCACTAACTTTGTTGCTTCAGCGCTGTCGCCGGGCAGTTTTATGATATTTCCCGCGGAATCAGGGGTTGTTAAATGCGACAGATCGACTAAATGCGATGATATGGTTGCATGATGTAGGAAGAAGTAAATAACTATGACTGCGAAGGTGACGGCATATGGCATTATCCTTATAATGACTTTGTTACGGATGCGCGGCTGCTGAATGATGATTTTTATAATATCAACAATATTAGAGACACGAAAATTCATGATTACCTCCGTTGTAATATATGCACTGCACGACTTCCATTTCTCTTGAAGCAACCTTCATTATTATCCCTTTGTTATACCGAGCAGGTTTCTTGACATGCTTGCAACGTCAAGAATAAAGACAACCTTTCCATCGCCTGTTATGGTGGCGCCGAGGATATACGAAGACGTCGTGTCTACCCCGTCGACTGTTTTTATGACGACTTCTTCCTGCCCCACAAGCTTATCAACCGCTATGCAGAACTTTTTGTCTCCGATTGCGATGACGATTAAATATTTATAATCTAAATCGCCGTTGCCGTTTGAACCTATCCCGATCAGGCTGTTCAGCTCAAACAGCGGGCAGACCTTGTCGCGTATTACAATTACATTCTGACCGGTGATGTCTTTAATGTCTTTCTTTGCAACCTTCAGCGTCTCTTCAATAGGCGAGAGTGGTATGGCGTATTTGGCCCCCCCGACTTCAACCATTAAGGCCTGAATTATTGCCAGCGTTAACGGGATGCTTATTTTAAATGTAGTCCCGATGTCTTTCTGGGTTGTAACTTCGACGTAACCGTTTAAAAGAGATATATTGGTTTTCACAACATCCATGCCCACGCCCCTGCCGCTGAGCTCGGTTGCAACTTCCTTTGTTGAAAATCCCGGTAAAAATATCAGGTCTACGGCGGCTTCGTCCGTCATCTTCTGCGCTTCATCTTCAGTTATGAGCCCCTTTTCAATGGCTTTTTTCTTCAGCCTGTTAACATCCATTCCTTTTCCGTCATCCGTTATCTCAATGACGATCTGGGTGCCTTTCTGGTATGTGTTTATAACAATTTTGCCTTTTGCGGGTTTGCCTTTTGCCTGTCTCTCTTCCGCGGATTCGATGCCGTGATCAATGGAATTTCTCAATATATGAGTCATGGGGTCGCCGATGTGTTCTATTACAGTCTTGTCAACCTCGGTGCCTTCGCCGAATATTTGCAGCTCAACATCTTTTTTAACATTAGCGGAAATGTCTCTTACAAGGCGCGGGAATTTGCTGAATACCTTCTGGATGGGCTGCATCCTCATCTTCATGACGGCAAGCTGCATATCGGAAGTCACCCTGTCCAGGAAAGAGACGGTCTCCATGAGAATTTCCGCCATGGGGTCCTCGGCGTATTTGAAATCAAAATAGTTTGAAATGTTTAAAAGCCTGTTTCTTACCAGCACCACTTCACCTGCGAGGTCCATGACCTTGTCAATCCTGTTAACGTCAACTCTTAAATTCTGGGCTGTTTCTTTCGGCTTCTGGGCCGCAGGGTCCTTGGACTCCGGAGCGGCCTCATTCTGTTTCTGCTCTGCATCAAGTATCTCAGCCGAAGGCTTTGCCGTCTCAGCAGTCTTATGCGCTGCATCTTGCGGCGACTTTAGCGGCTCTGTCATTTTCACAGGTTCCGCAGCCGGTTGTGATACGACCTCCGGATTCTGTTTTACTGTTTCTGCGACAGGGACAGGTTCCGGTTTTTTTATTTCGGGGGCCGCCGCAGCTTCCGCAGTGACAGGGGCTTTTACCTCGCCGGTCCCCGACATGGAAGCCTTTAATGCGTCACCTAATTCCTGCACCAGATGGGCAACATCTTCGACAATGCCGTCCTTTTCTTTCAAGTGACCGAGAAGAAGCCGGAGCATATCAACGGACTTGAGAATTGCGTCCATTAGAGATTTTGATAAAGAAATCTCGCCTTCCCTGAGCTTCTTCATGATATTCTCCGAAGAATGCGCAACGTCCACTATGGACTGAAAACCCAGGAATCCAGCGGCGCCTTTGATCGTGTGCATTGACCTGAATATATTATTAAGGAGCTCTTTGTCCTCCCCTTTTTGCTCAAGTTCAAGGAATGAAGGCTCTATCTTGTCAAGGGACTCTTCGGCCTCTGTAAGAAACTCAAGTATTATTTCTTCCATTTCATCGTTCATGGTCATGTCTCCATTTACCTGAAAAATGGGCGACCGAAGCCGCCCATACCCAGGGTTGGGGGGCCTTTGGCCTTCCATTTTCATTCAGTATCATTTTGCAGCCTGCAGCCTTTCCAGTATCTTGTCCATCTTTTCTTTCAGGATTTCTCCCGTAAACGGTTTAACAATGTAATTGTTGACGCCTGCCTGTATGGCGGTTATGACTTTATCTTTTTCGGCCTCCGCGGTGACCATAAGAATCGGTACATCTTTTATTTCCGGATCGCTGCGCACTTTCTTCAGCATTTCAAGTCCGTCCATATTCGGCATGTTCCAGTCGGTGACGACAAAACCGAATCCGCCGTTTTTAAGCTTTGAATAAGCCTGGGCGCCGTCTTCTGCTTCCTCGATATTTTCATATCCAAGTTGCCGGAGCAGATTTTTAACGATCCTTCTCATAGTGGAAAAATCATCGACAACAAGGATTTTCATCTTTAAATCGGTCATGCTATTCCTCCTTGAGCAAATATTTCTTTTAAAATGGCTTTTATGTTCTGGGCAATGGCCTCTCCAGTGACCGGCTTTACTACGTAACCGTTTGCGCCGTAATTAAAAGCCCTCTCCCGTTCTGCTTCATCATTTTCAGTTGTGACCATTAAGATAGGGATTTCCGAAAATCTCGGGTCCGACTTCAGGGTCTTTATCAGCTCCATGCCGTCCATGTAAGGCATATTCAGGTCTGTCATTATCAGGTTCACGTTGTCCGTGCCGAGTTTTTCAAGGGCGTCAAGGCCGTTTTCCGCGAACACAACGGCGTATCCCCTTGACTTCAGATAATGTCCCAACAGCTTCCTCGTAGTCTGGCAGTCGTCTACGATCATTATCTTCATATTCATGGTTTCACCCCAACAGAATTCTGATCTTCTGTCATAAAATTTGAATTCCTTATTTTGCATTTCCAGTTTTTCATGTTTATGCCTTCTGATATATAATTGCTTTATTTGAGACGTTAGGCCTGAAGGCCCTCGTAATATTGTGGAGGCTTTCGGAAGACCCGATGAAAAGATAACCCCCGTGATTCAGGCTGTCGTAGAGATTTGACACCACTTTCTGTTTTGCTTTTACGTCAAAATAAATAAGGACGTTGCGGCAGAAGATAACATCCACATTCCGCAGCAGTTTTGTGTTCTTATCGTCAATAAGATTTACCTTCATGAACTTGACCGTGTTTTTAATCAAAGGATTGAGCTCATGCGATTGCCCGTTGCTTAAAAAATATTTTTTAAGGTAGTTTTCCGGGATGTTCCTCACGGAATATGAATTGTATACCGCCCTCTTTGCGGAGCTTAAGACCCCCTCGCTCAAATCCGAGCCGTATATTTCAAACTGCCTGGCGCTGAAACCTTTTTCAAGGAGCATCATTGAAAGGGTATAGGGTTCCTCTCCCGTAGAGGAAGCGGCAGACCAGATCCTGATCTTCGCGCCTTTGTTCTGGCTGAATATCTTTGAAGCTATTTCATTTGCAAAAACATTGAGCTGCTCAGGCTCTCGGAAGAAATAAGTTTCGTTTGTGGTGACTGCGTCAAAAAGCCTGGTAAGCTCGTTTCCGTTAATGCTGCATTTTATGAGTTTGTAATAATCCTCAAAACTTTTTAAATTTTTTTCCTGCAATATCCTTGCAAGCCTGTTCTCGATAAGATACTTTTTGGTATCGGCTATATATATGCCGCTTTTTTCATATATATAATCTCTTAAATCCTTAAAAGTTGAATCCGGCAAAGGGATGGTCAGCATCTGGCCTCCGCATTAGATGATGAGGAATGTCTCTGGGCGATCTGACGGATAGTTGTGCTGAAATCATTAATGCGTGAAAGGAATAGCGTTGAATTGATGTTAATAACAGCCTGGACTGCTTCATCGATAACGTCATTGTACTTTTCGTTATGGAGTAACTTCAGCAAAGGCTCAAAGGAAGACATGTCCCCTATCTTTCCAAGGGCGATGACCGCTGATTTTCTTACGTGGCTGTCATGATCGTCGATGGCCTCTATCAGATATTCTTTAGCTTCATCGCTGTCTATCTGGCCGAGGGATGTAATGCTCGATCTTCTTACGTCTCTATAAGTGCTTTTCAGCAAATCGATGAGGGCCGGAACAGCTTTCGCACATTTTAATTCCCCGGCTATTTCTATCGCGGCGACTTTGCCCTTGTATTTGACTGATGGATCAGCGAGGATATCTATCAGCGTATCTTCACAGCCGAAGCTTTGAATAGCGGTTTTTATCAAATACAGTTTTTCATCGTTATCGGGGTCGGACAAATCAAGAGACCCCGCAATATCAAGCATATGCCGGACGGCCTTCAATTCCTTAAGCATGATCAGCCCCTTGATTGCGACGACTTTTTCGTCCCAGTCGCCATCCACCAACATCTCAATGAGTTCGTCCGATATGTCAGGGGGGACCGCGCCTATCTTAACAAGGCTTATGATTGTGGCCCTTTTTTCAAAGCCCTCTGTTTTCAATATATGTTCGATCAACTGGTCCTGGGCGGCAGGGGAGCTTATGTTGCCGAGCGTCTCTATAGCGGCGAACCTGATCGCCTCGGAAGGGCTGTCCAGAAGGGTCACGATATGCTCCACTGAGTTTGCGTCTTTCAAATTCGTAAGCGCTTCAAGCGCTGAAAAACATACCCATTCTTCATCTTTCAAGGCATTTACTAACTGAGGGACCGACTCTGTACATTGCAATACACCCAAAGTTTTTGCCGCTGCGGCCCTGACATTGGCGTTTGGATCGCATTTAAGAATTTCAATTAATTTCTCCGGGTAATCACAGTACTGAATATCGTGGATAAGGTCAATGGCAAATTTCCTCACGTCGTCGTCTTTGTCCTTCAGAAGTACAACAAGCAGAGGAATGGTGATTGCGCCCATTTCTTTCAAAATAATTATCGCGGTATTTCTCAGGAACGAATCCTCCCTGAGAAGGGGAAGCACCATATATGCCGTGGCTTCACTTTTTATCGCCATTAGAGAACGCATCGCCGCGTCCTGCACGCCGAAGTTTTCATCCCTCAATGCTTTAATCAAAGGATAGATGGCCCTTTCATCTCCTTGCGACAGCGACTCGGCTGCCGCCCGTCTTTTTGAGGCGTCATGATGACTGAGACTTTCCATGAGTTTTGTAAATTTTGAGTTATGCATTATCCAACCTCGATTATTGCTTTTTAAATCTTTACCTGTATTCCGGCTACTAAAAACTCAAGCACTGTAATTCTTATGCATAATTATCGGAACTTAATTGATATTACTTTAGAGGATGAGTGAAATTAATCACGCACAGGAGCAGGACACTATCTGACAGACGAATTTTGATCTGGCACGACTGATTCAATAAGCGCATCTTCATCAGTCCTTACAAGGTTCCTTCCCGACTTTTTGGCAAGGTAAAGGGCCTGGTCAGCCCTTTCAAATACCGTAGTTATGTCATCGTCTTTTCTGAAGGAGCTGATACCTACGCTTATCGTAAAGGGAATTTTTTGTCCTTTGTAAGAGAACACGGACTTGTCAATATAAGACCTGACGCTCTCACCTGCTATTTTTGCGCCGTTCAGGTCCGTATGCGGCAGGATGATCGAAAACTCCTCCCCGCCGTATCTTGCAATGAAATCGTTTTTCCTTAATCTTTCTTTCAGGAGGCCGGCCAGTTTCTTAAGCGCGAGGTCCCCGATCTTATGCCCGAACTTGTCGTTGATTTTCTTGAAAAAGTCTATATCGCAGATCATCAGCGCTGCCGGTATTTTGTACCGCTGGACATGGGCCAGGATTTCCTCAACTTTTTCATCATATGCCCGGCGGTTATGGATGCCTGTAAGGGCGTCATGATAGGACTCAAATTCCATCTCCTGGGATTTCTTTTTTATTTCCTCTGCCTCGTGTTTGATCTCATTCATCCGCTCCCACATTTCTCCGAGCGTCTTCTCCGCGTCTTTCAGTCTCAGTATGTCCTGCTCCCTTTTTTTCTCGATCCCTTTGTTGATGTTTTCTATTTTGTTCAAAAAAGCCGTTTTGAGGGCGTTGATGTCATCATGATAATTGCAGTCTTGCCGCATCATGTTTATATAGCTTGTTATGTCTTCCTCAAAAGCCCTCTCGTCCCTGAATTTTTGCTGCTGCGAAGCCAGTTCACCGGTCAGAGGCTGTTCAATAGCGCCGAGATATTGCATGGTCTGTTTTAAAAATTCTTCCACCTCCTTATTTCTGTCGGATAGGGACCCGATATATTTCCTGAGAACATCGATCGGTGAATCGAGCCAGTCCTTTGCGTTCATTGCTGCATCGTTGTTATTGAACATGTTCTTAAGGGTGTCAAATTTATCTGTCATATGAGAGGGCACAAGTTCGGTAAACCTGTCTAAAATTACGTTGGCTATTTCCTTCAGGCGGTCAATCTCAGTATTTGATGAAGCGACGCCGTTATTTACCAGGACGCATTTTACGCTGTCTTTGCTGAACATTTTTTCAGCTATCAGTTTGCTGCTTATCTGTTTCTGATTTTCACGGGACAATTCCTTGAGGATGACGAGGACTTCATCGGCGATGACATAGACTTTTTCTTCAAAGGCAGCCAGGTCCAGCTCTTTAAGATCGATTTCCTGATTCATAACAATTTCCCTCCAAAATATTTGTATGATTTGGAAAATAGAAATTCAGCCGGGCCGCAGTGCCCCTGATACATACTGAAAGACTGCATCAAAAAACTCTATCTCCTCAAAACTCAGATTCTGATTACAACTGAGTATCGGAATATTGTTCAGGCTTCTTTAGCCGTTACTGTAATAATGTGTAGAGAATGAGAAAGGGGAGTGGGCGGGAAAAGGCGGGAAAAGGTGGGGAATATCAAGAAGTTAAGGCTTTAAAAGGGCAAAAGAGGCTAAATGAGAAAAAGTATGCTTTTAAAGCTGAATTTACATTCAGATTGAGAAAGTTCTTCTTTTCCCCGGTCTTTTTAAATCCTCATTAAAAACAATTCAACTGCTTATATAATCGTGTTTTCCCGAGATTAGAAGCCGTCATCGGATGCCTTTTTACAACCGCCGCCGAGGGGCCTCTCAGGGGGACATTCACTATTCTTATTTTTCAATAAGTTGTCTATTTTTACCTTTTAACCCCGTTTTTAATTATATTGACATCGATACCACGTTGCCGGGATGTTCTGACGGTAGGCTTTATCCTCGAATTCTACCAGCCTTTTCTTAGTATCTTCAATATCCCTTTTTGCCTGGAATACCCTATCACGAGCCTTATCTAATTTAATTTCATTTGCGATAGAAGAGATTATAAGTTTAAGATTCTCCTCAGCGTCAATAACCTCTCTTTCAGCATCTTCAATATTACGCCGCAACGTCTCCCCATTTTTACACCAGTAATCCTGATCTTTCTCCTCTGTAATACTTACAACAAGCCTATCTACTGTTCCTTTGTCTCTATCAGCCTCGTTAATATAAGATGGAGTTCCAGTGCTTTCTTTATCGGAAGCCCGTCTATATTTTTCAAGGTCTTCATTTGTGTAAACATGACCGGCAAACCAAACCTGCACGTCAGCAGCTTCAGCGACAGCAC
Organism: Nitrospirota bacterium; assembly: GCA_016214845.1. Classification (NCBI taxonomy): domain Bacteria; kingdom Pseudomonadati; phylum Nitrospirota; species Nitrospirota bacterium. The sequence continues at coordinate 40,174 of JACRMS010000030.1, forward strand.
ACAACAACAAAAGGCTTAATATTACAACGATGATTTTTTTCACGTCCCCTCCTCCTCTTTTAAAAGGTTATTATCCACAGTTTGAAGGGCATTAATACCCTCTTTAAACTCTTTCCTGCCTTTCAGCAGTTTTAATATAATTTTTTTTGCTTCGGGGAGATCGTGCTGTAGAATATCCACTATCTCAGACAACTCAGGATCAGCACTGCATCTATTATAATGTATGCCGCTCTCAGATACAACATCTTTTTTGCGCTCCGGCTCTCCTTCCCCGGTGAGCAACCAGTCTTTATTAATGTTGAATTTTAGGCATATTAACTCACTTAATGTATCACTCGGCTCATTTTTTCCTTCCTCAAGCATTCCTATATAAGAAGGAGAAACACCTAATTCTCTCGCAAAAGCGGCTTTCGACATGGTCCCTCTTATATAAGTAATTCTTATACCTTTATTTTTAAAGTTAAGTGACTTCATTTTCACTTGACAAAAGATTAAGTGACTTAATATACTTCATCATCATGATGAAATTAGAGACAAAAATAAAAATCAAGATGCTTAAGAAGGGAATCACCGGCGCGGAGATCGCCAGAAGAGCGGGAGTAGATCGTACAGCAATATACCACGTCCTCGCCGGGCGTAGCCGCTCATATAAACTCCGCCGCGCGATCTGCAAGGCAACCGGGTTACCTATGAAAATTTGGAATGCACTGGATAGGGCCGCATAAATGGAATATCTAAAAATACAGAACGCTACAGACAACATCACCTCCGGGGCGTCGGATGTTCGGTGCAGCGAGTCAACTTCTGGCAAGGCAGGCTCGCTCGCCGCTTCCGGCGCTTCGATTTTGGATGCTTTGATTGTAACTTTTCAGGGATTAATAGCGCAATGTTTTTTTTGTTTCAAAAAGTATACAAAGTGGACCTATTAAACAAATGAAAAAAAAGAGGAGGGTTAAGGGATTGAAAGGGACAACTCCGCATCAGATTAAGATCGAGAAGCGGGAGGCAATATTTTCGCTTCGCATCCCGATGAAGCTGAAGTTGCACGTTGATGAGCTTGATGACACACAGAGGAAGAGCATGAACCATCGGATAATGAGAGTCATGGCCAAGGCCGCGCATGATTCACTTTTTAGAGAAGAAGATTTTCTGGAGGGAGAATAATGGGAGAAATCATAGACAATGAAGATGATGTAATTAAGGAGACCAGGGGGTTGTCTCCACACACAAAGAACACGATACACCATCACATCGCAAATTCGCTCACACCGATCCTTGCGCAGGCGCAGATAACCAATAACGAGACCATTGAGAAATGCGTAAACCATATTTTAAAGGATCTTGAGAGGTTCGGGATCAGGGAAACGGGACTGAGATTTTAAATTTTAAGGGAGGGATAAGTGGGAAATAACGGAAAGAATGCAGTAGTGATTGATGATATTGAAAGGGCTGACGCGATCAAGGCTATAGAGGGCGATTTGCCCTATGAGCGGACGCTATATATCAATGAGGTCCGGTACCTCATGAAACATACCGCAGAGACGATCCTTGAAATAGGGAAGCGTCTCCTTGTTATTCAAGATAAAGAGGGATACGGGCAATTTGCCCGGATTGTAGAGAAGGAAATTGGCATTCCTCACACCACAGCATATAGGTTTATGAATGCGGCTATTAAATCCGAAAAATTCCCCTCCATTAACTTTAAAAACTTTTCCCACGTTGGGAAAACTTACGCTCTCCTTGAGGCTCCTGAGGAGGAGCTAAAAAAGTTTGAGCAGCTCGGACTCTTTGCCGGAAAAGACGTCGATGAGATTGAGCGCATGTCCGTCAAAGAGCTACGTTTAATGGTCAAAAAACTCAGGGACAAAGGCGAGGGGAAACAGGTCTCGAAACTGACCTCTGAAAACAAAAATCTCCATGAAGAGATTAAAAAACTCCATTTACAATTGCGGCTCGCCGATAAGAGCCATTCTGCTTTTCAGGACGCATATAAAATGGCGGATGAACTACTCGATCAGGCGGTCAGGCTGCTCAATGACGCCAATAGCTCACCAGCGGTGGCAAATGTCCTGGACGATGAAAAGACCCTCAAAAAATACACCAACATGGCGAACCTCTTTGAAAAGAAAATGAAGGGCTGTCTGGCCATAATGCGGGAGGCCTTATCGTGAGAGGCGACCTTGTGACCTTACAGCAGCTCGCAGGGCTTGAGGGCGTGCCATACGATACTATTAAAAAGGCCTATCAGCGGCAGGCTTACAGCCTCGTACAGATTGACGGCGATCAGCCGTTTATACGGATCATTGACCCTGCGATATCAACGCAGGCAAAGGACCGTTATTTTAATCCCACAGTCCCTGCGGAACCGGCAGGGACTTTCCCCCCAGAGACGCAGGGAGAAGTGATGACCCTCCCTGCGTCTCTCCCTTCCCGGCAAAGAAAAGACAGCGTTGTCTTCGTCTCTGATCTAAAGGAGTGGCAGAGAGACTGTATGAATGCGCGTATTGCGATCATACGGGCGATAGAGGGCATCAGCGCGGAGCAGTCACTATCTGTTCACAGGTCAATATCGCGCTTTCTTGAGCTCATAAATGTGGCTGACCAATACAAGAGACTAATCACCCTCGCAAATCACCGCGACGGGAAAAACAGGACCATTAGCGATAAATCGATTTATCGCTGGTTCAGTCTGTTTAAAAAATACGGAATTCTCGGCCTCGCCCCGGAGGACACGGAAAAACTCATTGTCCCCGCGTGGGCGGACAGGTTTCTGTCGCTCTATCGTTTACCCGGTAAGCCTTCGGTCCCGCAGGTGCTTGAGATGATGGGCGCGGACGCTCCCAGCTACGGGCAGGCGGTGAGGTTTATGAAAAAATTCTCCCGCATAGACGCGCAGCGCGGGCGAATGACCGGCAGTGAATTGCGCTCCATCGGCAGTTATTGCATCCGGGATAAAAGCAATTTACTGCCTCTCGACGTTATAGTTGCAGACGGACATTCCTTAAAAGCGAAAGTCGCGCACCCGGCCCACGGTAAGCCGTTCAACCCTGAGGTTGAGGGCATTATAGACGTGCGCACGCGCGTGTGCCTCGGCTGGTCCGCAGGGCTTGCAGAGTCCGCGCAGATCGTCGCCGACGCATTACGGCACGCGGTGACGGTCAATGAGCGCAAGCTCCACGGCGGGGTCATGGCGATCCTCTACACAGACGGCGGCGCGGGGAACAAGGCAAAGATGATCTCCGCCGAGGTCACTGGCATCCTCGCGCGCATAGGCACACAGCTAAAGATCGGCATTCCCGGCAACCCGATGGGCCGGGGCATTATCGAGGTACTTCAAAAGACAATGTGGGTGCGCGCCGCCCGTATGCTGCCGACATTCACCGGCGCGAACATGGACAACCTCTCATATCGCAAAACCATCCGGCTCGTAGAGAAAGACATCAAAGAAAATCGTATCCCTAATCAAATGCTCTCATGGCCGCAATTTTTAGAGTTCTGCCAGCAGACCGTTGACGCATATAACAACCGCCCTCATTCCGCATTACCAAAAATCACGAGCGAGCAGGGCTTTCGCAGGCACATGACGCCGCTTGAGATGTGGGGCAGATTCGTTGGGGACGGCTGGCAGGCGACAACCCTGAATGATGATGAGATCAGGGACCTCTTTAAGCCGCAGATAACCTGCATCGCGCGCAATGGCATGGTCCGCGTCTTCGGCAATATCTACTACAACAAAATACTTGAGCACTATCACGGCGACCAGGTGTGTGTGAATTACGACATACACGATCCAAAACTCGTATGGGTCAGGGACCGGCAGCAGCGGCTGATCTGCGAGGCAGTTTTCGAGGCCAACAAGCGCAGCTATTTCCCCGTCTCAGTCATCGAGCAAGCCAGAGAGCGCAGGGCACAGGGCAGACTCAAGAGGCTTGAAGACAAGATCAGCGAAGTGCAGGCTGAGCGCAACGGCACAATGGAGACAGAGATCCATATCCCGGAGGAAATGGTTGACTGTCATTCCCGCGAAGGCGGGAATCCAGAAGATACCCCGCAGATATTTGACGAAGCATGGCAGCGGTATGAACATCTGATGCAGCAGGATGAAATGACCCCGGAAGAAATGCAGTGGCTTGAGGATTACAAGGCATCCAATGAATACAAGAGTATCTACGGCAAGCAGGAGAACGCGGCAGGATAAAAAAACGGCTGCCGGGCAAGGGCAGCCATAACAATTAAAAACATATCTAAGAGGGAGGATAACTTTTGAAAAGAGGATTTGTCAATACAGACAACGTTAAGAAGTTCAAGGCTGCCATTGATCGTTTACAGAGCAGGGAAGAGCAGGTGCCCGGCATGGCGCTGATCTACGGCGAGCCTGGACTTGGGAAAACAAAAGCAGTTGCATCATGGTGCGCGCAGAATGTCAATAACTCTTTTTTTATCCGTACCAAAAAACTGATGACAGGCAGGTGGCTGCTTGAAGAGCTGGTCTCCGAGCTTGGCGAACAGGCTGATAAGCGCGTCCCTGATCTCTACAGACAGGCGCGGAATATTTTAATGGAGAAACAGTGCACCGTATTTTTCGATGAGGTTGATTATCTCTGTCACGATGCGCGTGTAATAGAGACACTCAGAGATCTGCATGACGATACAGGGACGCCTATTGTGCTGGTAGGCATGGCAGAGGCGGAAAAAAAGCTGTCGAGGTACAGACATCTATACGACAGGTTTTCCGAGATCGTAAAATTCCAGGACCTCACAGAGCTTGACGTCCGCACTATCGCGGATGAAATGTGCGACGTGAAAGTGACTGACGATGCTATCAGATACATCCATTCACAAGGCAGCCGGTTTAGAAAGATCGTGATCCAGCTATACCGCTGCGAGGCAATAGCCAAGCGAAACAGCCTGAAAGAAATTACCGGGGCACACCTGCAGGCATGGAGGCGGAAATGAGCACAGAGAAGAAAACCACTGCTCAGGATGTAATCTGGAAAACTATCCGCATTGTCCGCGATTTCACGATTCACGATATTCAAATAATCACAGGGCTTCCTCGTGGGAGCATTAGCGTTTATGTCTCCTCACTTTCGCGGGCTGAATATATCAGGCGTGTCGGCCTCCGAAAAGATTGCCCGGGATTTGCCCCACGCTCAAAAGTCTGGCGGCTTATAAAAAATACCGGACCGAAAGCGCCGCTGCTTCGCCGCTGCCTGCTCGACCCAAATCTCAATACGCTTACGGAGGTGAAAGACTGTGTCCCAGTGGATTGAGATATTAAAACGTGAGGTGGACGCAAAAGGCCCGAAAGTCGTTGCGCAGGAACTCGGCATCAACCGGACAACAGTCGATCTTGTATGCCAGGACAAATACCAGGCGAGCACGGATAAGGTCATCGAGCGCGTGAAAAAGGTCTACGGCCATGACGGCAACGTCCTCTGCCCGGTGCTTGAGATCATCACCCCGCTGCGCTGCGCGGAGACATGGAACAAGGCTAAAAAGATCGGTATGAAAGCCAGCAATCCGGAGACGTTAAAGCTCTATAAAAAGTGCCTTAATTGCAGTGTAAGAAGGAATTAATAATGCAGATCACAAAAGCTCAAATAAAAATAATCCATTGCCTCAAGGGCGCGCTGAAACTATCTGACGAAGACTATCGCTCCCGCGTGATGGGGCATAGCAGCGGCTTTGATGGATCATCCCTTAGCTTGTCCTATGCTGAAGCCGCCGCCCTCACAAAAGACATGGAGAAAGAGGCGGTTGAAAGAGGCGTGTGGACGAAACACACCCCTGAATCCCCTCTTGATAGAGGGGACAAAAAGAAAAAATACGACAACCTCGGTCATCGCCCCGGCATGGCCTCACCCGCACAGCTCCGGCTGATTGAATTTATGTGGGCGCAAAAGAGCTTTCTGCATGACCCTGCGCAGAGAGCGCAGGCCTTGCGGCATTACTGTTTCAGGATCACAAAAAGGGATGATCTGACATTTTTAGAATCACGAGACGCATCGAAGTTAATCAAATCAATCGAATCAATGAAAAAAGGAGGGAAGAGTGAAATTAACAACAGCAAGATTATGTGTTGGCTGCGAGACGATCTTCGACCAGCTCCGCAGCCTGATCTGCGGGATAAAGGACATGACGCAATGCCCGGAGTGCGGGAGTAAATCAACGATGCTGTTGTCGGGCATCATCCCGACGATGAATGAGGCAGAGAAGAAAGAAAGTAAACACACCCCTGAATCCCCTCTTATTAGAGGGGAAGAAAAGGAGGCCGCATGCTCACTATAGATTTCAAAGACGCGCAGATATGTATCAACTGCGGACATATCCACCACGTTGCAATTGAAGAGGTATACGGCAAAGGTGTCTGCCCGCAGTGCGGTGAAAAGATGTGCGTGACGATGAAGGCGTACATCGACAGCATCGCAAACCCGGAAGATTTTGATTGCACGGTTGAATTGACAGCGGAGGGCATGAAGGCATTGGAGGTGAAGGGATGAAAATAAAAGAGGAGACGGTTTTTGTATTTATCATCGTCGCAGCATTCGCGCTCGGCGTTCTCTGCGGCGGTATGATAGCGGAGAGGAAATATCAAAGCGTCATTCCCGCGCAGGCGGGAATCCAGACATTCAACGAAAATAAGGGAGGGTACGGTCATGATTAATTTTTTGATCGGGTTTGTTATCGGAGGGATTTTCGGATTTATGATCTTAGCGATTTGCGCCGCGGGGAAGCAATGATGAAAATATGCGTAATCTGCCAGCAACAGCATAATAACGAAGGGCAGCTCTGCAGCACGTGCCTGCTGCTGCCGGTGAGGAGAGGAGTGTAATGACATTACAGGAGATTGAAAAAACAACGGACGATTATGCAGCAGCAAAGCGCGAGTTTGATGAACTCGTGTCGGAGATCAGCGAGAGGACAGAAACACTGAAACGGGAATTTACGCCGAAGCTCAAGGCCGTAATGGGTAAGATTGCAAAAAAACATCAGGCGCTATATAGGGCCATAGGTGACAATACAGACCTTTTCGAGAAGCCTCGCACTCAGATATTTGATGGTATCAAGATCGGCTTAATGAAAGGGAAAGGAAAACTCTTTGTCGAGGATGAAGACTTGACAATTAAGCTCATCAAAAAGCATTTGCCGGAGCAGGAAGAATATCTCCTGGAAACTAAGTATGAACTTAGAAAATCAGTCATTAAAAAATTGACCGAAAAGGAGATGGTGAAAATCAACGTCGCTATCATCGACAAAGACGATCGCATTGTCATCGAGTCGATTGATACGACTGTACAGAAGATTCTCAACTCGCTGATCAAAGTGCAGATCGAGGAGCTGAGCGAAGAGTATAAAGAGGAGGCGGCGTGAAGACTGCGGGATGGATACGAATAGAGCTTAAGGCGGGGCGTCCGAAATGGCATTGCTTTATTGACGAAGGAAGATATTCTCTCTGCGGGAAAACACATGTCTATTGTCAATTTGATAAAGTTCTGAGGCACATAACCGAAGGCGGAAATTGTCTGTTGTGTGCGAAGATTTTAAAAAAGAAGGGAGGTGAATAGACGATGAAGACAATCATAACAAGCATCGCGTTATTGATACTCCTGCCGCTGACGGCGTGCGCGGCATCATTGAAACTGCAATGGGACGCGCCCACGATGGAATGCGGGACTAATCAGCAAATAGCAGACCAGGACATCGGCGGATACAAGTTGAATTACAGATTAGAGAGTGAGACCGCTTATCAGACAGTGGACGTTGGTAAGGTCACGACCTACACGCTGACAGGATTAAAACCCGCTGTCTACTGCGTCAATGCGGAATCATACGGCGCAGTCGGCGCCGGCACATGTGGAGTATCAAACGAAGTTTGTAAACGTGCTGAAGTAATGCCGGGAGCTCCGGTGAATATGAACTGAAATATAAACGTAGAGACGCCATTAATGGCGTCTCTACAGAGGGAACATGAACAACCTAAATAACATAATGACAGGTGATGGGATATCCCCGATATTTACAAAAGCGGAGTTGGCGTTGCTTGAGAAGAAAATGAACGCGAGCGATCAGCCGTACTGGGCGAAGGCGTATTCTTTCGTCCACGCCTATAAACGCGGAGCTGAGCCCTGGTCGCTGATGACAAAGAAACAAAGATTGTGGCTATGGAAAATAAAGGACTCGTTAGGATGATACTTTTAAATTATTCCACTCTCGCATTCGACACATTCAGCGTACATTGCAATTTCACGGATATCTGCCCGTATGAATGCATGATGGATTTTTGTCCTTTTTGGGAGATGAAATGACGTACAGATACGAATGTGGATGCATTGAAATAATTGTAGAGACGCCATTAATGGCGTCTCTATCGGCCTGCCCGCTGCACAATGCGCGCGGAGTTGCGGAGCTCATCGATTGCGTCAAAGGCCGCCCGATCAAATGCTGGATCACAAACAACGAATGCGACGAGCGCAGACTATGCCCGGCGTCTTACGACGATTGTCAATACAAATGGCGCAGGAACACACAGGGGAATTTAATATGAGTGAATGCAAATCATCCTGCAAGTGCGGCGCGGACCTCCCGCCGCATTATCATAAGGCAGGAGAAGTGATTTTATTCTGTGAAAATTGCACAAAAAAAATAGAATGCCATGACCCAAACTGCGAGATCTTAGATCATCAATCCTGACGGCATCGAGAAGCCATGTAATTGCCATGGACCAAACACAGTTTAATTTTGAGCTGACGAATGAAGAAATGAAAATTATAAATATACTACAGACCTGCAAAGGCAAAGAGGCCGCAATGCTGGGGGCAAAAATCGCCACTCTCACCGGCATATCATATTATGATGTCAGACAGACAATCTCGCATTTAATAAATCAGCACGGCTGCCTTATCGGCAGTTACAGCCGGGGCTATTATCAAATAGTTGATCCCAAAGAAGTTGATGAAGTCTGCGAATCACTCAGACATCGCGGAATCTTAATCTTATATAGAGCCTCAAGAATTAAAAAGCAGTCTCTTGAAGATGTTTTTAACCAGGGCAGGATCGAATTTAAGGAGTAGTTAAATGTTCTTTAAAAATCCTTTTAAGAAAGAAACGCCGTCCACTCCTGCGACCGATCCACTATGGGATTTATTCCGGCAGGCGGACGGGGACTGGTGCTGCAAGGTTTTTATGGAGATGAAAAAACACGGGCTCCCGAATATCTCGATCTACACACCGGGTAAGAATGTGATATTGGTCAATATTAAGTTTTGTCCGAGATGCGGGCGGAAGTTATAACACACAAGTTGAGTGACGAGGCGCATGAAAAATAATAACTGGCATAAAGACGATTTGAGAGTGAACTGGAACGGGCAGGCAGTCGTAAGCCTGCCGATGGTGGACAGGGCGCATAAGCTACCCGAAGGGAACGCCCGTAGAAACTTCAACAGGAACAAAAACCGGTTTATTCCGAGGGGGACAATTTGTCCCGCTCAAAGGGGTCATTGTCCCGGTCAAAAGGCGGCAGCAGAGAGAACATGATTTTCCTCACTCTCTCCGGCTACCTGATGCTTGCAAAGTCTTTCACCGATGACCTGAGCTGGACGATTCAGCGGGGTTTGGTGAAACACTATTTCAAGGCCACGAGCACAGAAAAGACATTAGATATGCAAAATAAATATTACACAATAAAAAACGCTGGACAGGGAAATGAGCCGTGTGGTGCTCGTTCGCTGTCCAGCGCTTTGTTAGGGCCGGGACTTACTCCTTCTTTTTCTTTTTGGGGCGTCCCCCTTTCTTGCCGTTGGCGCGGGCTGCTTCGGCCTTTGAGGCGGAGGTTGATCCCCCGCCTCTCTTGCCTATCTCACGCATGTAATTACTTATGGTCTTGGGGAGTGCCATTACTCCAACCCTCCACTGGACCGCAGATCGATAATATAACTGCGGTCATAATCCTCGTTGATTACGTCGAGATGGACGCCACCGCGAGAGCCGAAGGAATCACCACAAGTACAATCAGTGGATCCACAAAGTTTATTCTTAAGTTTGCGAGCCGTCGCCCGGCTGATCATGTGGAAGCCCTTAAAGCGTCCTTCGGTAATCTCTTGCGGGATTACAGTTGCTTCGGTGTTGTGAAACTCGTTGCTGAGCGTGATCTTTTTCATTTGTCCTCTCCTTTTTTGAGGGTTATTAATTACCTTATATTTAATATTACCAAAGCCGCTTGGGTTTTGTCAAGTCTTTTTTTGGGTATGCAAAAAAAAATATTATCTGGGGCGGGAGGCCCTAACACACAAGCTAACTGACGAGTGCCATGAAAAACATGAACAAGCAAAACAACATTTCTATGAATCTTTTTTTAAAGGAGGCAATATGAACGAAACATTAAAAGCAACGCTGGACATGGTGAGGACAATATCTCAGGCCTCACAAGTTAAAACAAAAAGAAACTTCACAGACTTCCTCGCTGATAAGATTGTACAAGCATCAGCCGAGCCCTCACTGCTCTCTGCGATAGAGAGGCTTTCCGGGCTTATCAATGCTGCTCCGGGGGAAGTCTATCAACCTGCGCTTGCGGCGTTTGTAAAGGCATGCAGTGACGGCAATGCCGCCGCTGCCCTTCGCTGGCTCCGCGAATATCCCCGCGTGGCCGCAATGCTCACGATGTTGAAAGCCGGAGATTATGAGGACACTATAAGCACGCTTGAATTACCGGAGGATGCCGGTGAAAGCGGGACTGCGCTTCCCGCAGGAAAACACGAGATAGAAATCTCGATGACCTGCCTTTCCCCGCTTGCGCATGGCTCCGACACAAAGGCGGGTAATGCAACCCTCTTCCGCCGCATGCATGTGCTGTCCACGACGGGCGCGGTATTGTCGCTGCCCTTCTACGCGGGGAATGCCCTGCGTGGACTGATACGCGACATACTCGCGGATGATCTTATCAAGTCCCTCGGACTTGTCCCTCGCCGAGACAAGCCGCCTGTAGCCCTCTGGTTTTTCCATGCGCTCTATGCGGGCGGCGCGCTTGAGGAAAATAGTGAAGCTGCAAAGAAGCTAAAAAAAGAACTCGGCGGCGACGGCACTGTTAAGGCCCAGGGCATCCATGAGTTCCGCGATACGCTGCCGGGGCTTTCATTGCTCGGCTGCGCTCTTGGTAATCGCATCCTCTGCGGGCGCGCTAAGTTTGCCGACCTGCGACCATCATGTAAGCAGTGGGGCAATGGAGAGGTTGACGCAGCTCAGCTTTTTGAGTGGCTATATCTCACTCGCCGCGAAGACCATGAGGAACACGCGGACCATAGCGGCATGATTGCAAATACAGAATGCTTGCGGGCGGGCACGGTCCTTTATGGCGGCATCGATCTTGATGTCCACGCCAATGAGCTTGAGCGGTCGGCATTGGGGCGGGCATTGAAGTTACTTGCGGAGCGCGGATATATCGGCGCGGAGAATCGTAGAGGCATGGGCCGCGTCAGCGTGAATATAGAAAATGCGCCTACCCCGGAGCCGTATGAAAAATATCTGTCTGAGCAAAAAAACAACATAGCCGAATATCTCGAAAAGCTGGGGGCGATACAATGCACACTGTTGAGCTGATAGCGGCTGCGCTTGAAGTGCCTTTTAAACGTCCTGAATTGCCCTGTGATACCATTAAGGGTATTTGCTGTGTGACTGGGGAAAAAGGGGATTGCCTGCCGCGCAAGGAACTGCTCGGCAAAAGTTTTACTAACGGCGACCTCCTCGCTGCGCCTGAATCTCCGCACATTGGGATTGATGCCTATCTGGCGCTTACCTATAAGTGGGAAAGGATGTCGTCGTGGTATTGTGACGGAGAGAAATTTGAACGGCTTGACCGTCAGGGCGTGCGCACTATGGTATTGAATGCCGAATACGGTGCGCAGTGGGCAGGCTATGCCACTACGAGCTATAAAAAACACGGAAGCCTTTTTGCAAAGGTTAATAGCGGTGACCGTATTGTCTGGCGTTTTGAAATGCGCGATGTCGATTGCTCTGACCATGCGCGACTGATGGCGATATGGGATAGGCTCAATGTGGAATTGAGAGGCGGCATAGGCCGGGGCGTACTCGAGTCGCTTCTCTGTCCGCCGTTTCTTCTCAGGCAGATCGGCGCGGGCCGCTGGATAGATTTTGAGCGATTTGCACGGCCACTTTTCCAGGGCGCGCTTTATCGCTTTCTTTGTTATTTACTTCCGAGTCAGGAGGAGTTGAAAAATGAGTATCCTGAATGAACAACTAAAAAAAGGGCGGATACATGCGATATTACCGCAATGGCGCGGCCTTGTAAGAAAGGCAGGGTTAGATATCTCTAACATGCTTAAGCGGCATCCACACAGTTATGTAGCTCTTTCATGGGGGAAACAGAGTATTGTCCTCGCGCATTTAGTACGCTCGGTGAATGCGGATGTCCAGGCCGTTCATTGGACGGGGCCGGACGCTGAATTGATCGGGAACTTTGAAGAGGTAAAAAACTTATTCCTCTCTCGATTCCCGCTTAAATACATTGAACTTCAGAGGGGAAAAGTGCTACGGGCTGCAATAACTGAATGGGTGAAAGACAAGGACTTTAACGGCGTTTTTATTGGCCTCTGCGCTTATGAAAGTAAAGGCCGCAGTCAAGCGGTGAGGGTGGCAGGGCATGATAGCATTTTTGAGACGGGGAATATAGCGCGTTGTTACCCTATGGGGAAGTGGACTCAAGATGATCTTGCCGCTTATATCGCTGTTAATGATTTGCCGCTATTGCGGCCTTATCATCGCTTTGGTCTTGAAGTCAGAACAAGCACAGGCGCGCGGCCCGGTTCCTATACAGAACGCGCTGTGGATTTAATGAACAGTTCTAACGCAGCTAAAATGCGGAAAAGATGGAGTGACGACAATGAGCTATAAACCCATGAAAATAACTTTCCACCTCGACGGCACCGGCCTCTATTACGACCCGTCCGAGCCGATACATCTTGACGCGCTTCTCGCCTGGGGCCTTGCGCCCTTCCATTGCAAAGGCGAACCGCCGGGCAGGGATGAAGAGCCTTTTGATATCCCTCTACCTCTTGCAAAATGGCATATGAACGGGACATGGGGATGGAAGGCAAGCGCATTATTCCCGGACGGCGACACTGCCGATGCACTACAATTCTGGCGGAAGAAATTTAGGCAGTCCCAGATTGAACTGACAAAAGGATCTCCAAGCCTCACAAACGGCGTCTACCGCGAATACAATACGCCGCTGCCGCTATTACTCTGCAAGAGCATGATAGCCTTTGCAGTCGGCGATGCCGGGCGGGTAAGACACATCCTCAAAAAGCATGTGCGCTACCTCGGCAAAAAAAGAGTCTATGGAAAAGGGGCTGTAATCAGTATTGATGTCGAAACGATAGAGCAGGATTACTCGATGGAAAAAGACGGGGTTAAAATGCGCTGGCTTCCGCTTGCCGATGCTCCCCGACTCGTGAGGCCGAGGCCGCCATATTGGAACAACTGCGGCAAGGTAAGATGCTGTGAGGTTGAAGAAAAGATTTAATGCATAACGCCAGTTGTTATGTGCGTGGCTTATTAACTTTTTAAAAAGGAGGGCAGAATGTGGGTTAGCAAAAACGATTTAGAAAAGAGGATAGCAGAGTTAGAAAAAGATGTTCAACGCCTCTCAAGCCGCATGGGGGACGCAGAGAGGGCAATTCAAAATAGAACCGAAATCACAATCCCCACAGGCAAGAATGCATGTGGATTTGATACGTATACCGGGAAGCAAATTAAAGATATCATTGAAGCGGTATTGATTCATTTTAATCTTGAAATGCATCACCGCGAGGCAAAAGAAATATTGGAACTTAAAGAAAAGCAACCGGAAAGCGAAAGCACATAACATCATGATGACTGACGAGTACCTGAAGAGTATGAACAAGCACATAAACCGATTGACGGAGAAAACTGAACGAAACCATAATGACGCCTGTGGTACTCGTTCACCGTCCATCTAATTGTTAGGCGTTTTTTTAGGAGGACTAATGCATTACAGAAACGGAAGAGAAGCAAAGAATGGTGACAAGGTTGTATCTCTGGCAGGATACGGCAGCAGCCCTTTAAACATCAATGCCATAGGCATTTTATTTGATGCCGTCCCCGGCAATGCCCACTGCAACGGAAGTATTGCATCGATTATCGGCGGTCCGGTTGTTGGGGCGTGTCTATGCGATTGCCTGCACATGGACGACCTTGCGGCAATCCTGACTGAAAAGGGCCTCGATAAGCGTCCAGCAGGGAAGTAACTCAATGGACTTTACGCTTGACGACTTCAAGGAACGGGCAAGGCTGATGGATGAATGCTACACATGTAAATGCGGAAGCGTCTTATTTCATGTGCTCAGGAGCTATCAGATTGAATGTCCGGATTGCGGAGCGGTCAAGGAAATGCCGTTTGACGTTGAAACAAAGGCGGGGTCATGAACTGGCCTCGCCTAACGTAAAGCTAAGTGACGAGGGTCACTTGAGGATAACCAATGCAGCATAAACAATCAAAAACAGAAGGCATAAACAAGGCTAAAAAGTGTCGTGTGACACTCGTTCATCTTGAGCGCCTTGTTATGCGTTTCTTGCCACATATTCTTTTTATAATAATTATTGTCTTGGCATTGATCGCATTGAATCTTGGAGAAGATGTAGCAAAGCAAAGAATTGAAATAAAAAATCTCGCAGAACAATCTAAACAATTAAGTAAAGAAATAAGGAGAGGCTATGAGTGAACGTAAGGCAAGATCATTGAGAAAGAAGGTCTATGGTGATGTATCACAGAGAATACCACGGCAATATTTAAGGGCATCGACCGGCAGCATAGTAAATCATCCTGCCAGCCTAAGAGCGAAATATCAGCAAGAGAAACGCAACGCATAACAACACAATATCCGAACCGTGCAAGGTAAAGAATGTACCGTAAGAGCGATAAATACAGTAGAAAACTCAAGGCGGCGCGGGAGGCTAAGGAGCGAAAGCGGCTTGAGTCTCCTGCCCCGGATTATCCTCCGATCCTGCCGGAGCTGCGGAGGGAGATGACAATAGTAGATCATGATTTCGGTGACGTGACACATGAGATCAAACTCTACAGGACTGACCGCATTGACTGCTACGATATGCACGTTGACGGCAACCCTTATAAAAAGCGTGTCGGCTGGAGCCGGGTACTTGAGTTAATCAGAAAGAATTTACCGAGGGTGCGGAGTATATGAAAAATGAAAACGACCTGATAGAGCAGCTCCCCGGACTGGATCTCCCCAGGGTCGCCCGCGTCATCGGATTAGAGGCGACGATCCAATTAGCGAAGGCATTCCGGGGCACTTATTTATACATGCATGCGCTCGATGATTTTGAGCGGGAAATGCGAGATAGACACATCCGCGAGGAGTACGATAAAGAGCAAACACCAAAAAAAGTCGCTAAGCTCGCGATTAAAAATAAGTTGACAGAAAGACAGATTTATAATATCTTAGGGAAATCTCCTGCCCTGGATGACCTCCCCACTTTATTCAATCTCCTGAAGTAAAACCTCTGAAACGTTTCAGCAAGACGGCTTCCTTAATTCTCCTCTAAACTCAATCATGCTCATTTTCTCATTCATGTTTCACCTCCAGATTAATGATGCCCCGTCCATCCAGCGGGGCATCCCCTTTTTCTCAGAGAGGCCCCGGTAAATGACACCCTACGAAAAAACATATGCGGAGACAATGGGTATAGAGGGCGGATACTCTAATAACCCCAACGATTTCGGCGGCGAAACGTACAAGGGGATCGCACGGAAGAAACAGCCTGACTGGTACGGATGGGAGATTATTGACCAGGAGAAGAAAAATCCAGATTTTCCCGCGTCACTGAAGCGTAATGCGCTGATTGAGCAGCTGGTAAAGGATTTTTACCGAGCCCACTTCTGGAACCGGATATGGGGTGACAGAGTAGCGGCATTGTCTCCGGACGTAGCCTCTGAAATGTTTGACACCGCCGTCAATCAGGGCGAACACTGGGCAATCATCTATTTGCAGCAATCGCTGAATCTGCTCAACAGAAACGGCTCATTATATCCCGATCTCGTTGAGGACGGGTCCATCGGAGAAAAGTCCATCACGGCATTGCAGATGTATTTACAGAGAGACCCTGCGCAGATGCTGCTGTTGTGGATGAACATTTTACAGGGCGCGCGTTACGTGGAGATTATGAAAAAGAGCCCGACGCAGGAAGGATTTGCGCGGGGCTGGGCCTGTAGAATCACAATTACAAAAACCAAAGGAGGGACTAATGGGTAAACAATGGTATGAATCAAAGACATTATGGGTCAATGCATTGAGCATCATAGCAATGATCGTGCAGTCGCAGACTGTATATTTTCTCGATCTGAAATTGCAGGCATTAATACTGAGTATCGTTAATATCATTCTCAGATTCATCACAACCGAACCGATCACTGGTAACGATTCAAACAGTTCAGGCAGCTCAAGCGGATTAAACAGTTTAGGTATGTGCCTGCTGGTTGTTATGCTCCTGACGTCCTGCGCGTCTCTCTCCCCCAATACCTACAAATACGTCGAGACGACAAAGGTCACTGCCGAGGGCATCGCAAAGATCGCCATCGACATGCACAAGGCCGGGACCCTCGATGATAAGAGTTATCTGCGGGTAAAGAGCACGTATGAGAGCGCGAGGAAGGCAAGCGATGCCGCGATATATGTGATGCAGATGTCGTTAGAGGTCGGCGAGGATCCTCGCAGCTCCGAAAACTATAATCTGGCCCTCGATGAGTCCATGCGGCTGCTATCAAAGCTCATTGAGCTGGGCGTGGATCTCAAACTCATTCAGGGAGGTGGACAATGAACGACGCAGTCCAGGCACTTAATATTCTGGCATCATGCTTACCGGCATTAATCAACATGATTGCTCATTACGAGGAGATCGCAACGCGTCCGGACACGCCGCCGGTAGACAAGGAAAAGGCCAAGGCCCTCTTGGAGTCTATGCGGTGGAAACCGTTTGATGAGCTGGAGAAAGAAGCGGGATGAGCGAGATTGCTGCCGCGTTAAAAGACTTTACGCTCTTATTTCAGACCCTCGGCCCATGGGGCATAGTTTTTTTTATATGGTGGGACGGGAAAAAAGAATCGAAGAAGTGGGAAGAGCGGCATCAGGCAGTCGTGAAAATGTACGAGAATAACGCGACGCTGGTCACTCAATATGAACAGCTCTCATGTGATCAAATGGGAATGATAACGATGAATACAGCGGCCATTACCGAACTCACAACAATTATAAAAGAGAGGATTAAATGAGCACGGAGGACTTAATTAAACAGGGGTTAATCGGGCAGAGAAAACAGGCGCGCATGAGAGCGGTCATTGACGGCAAGGCCGCGTTACAGGCACTGCTGAATGAAGCCGTAAGCTCAAAGATCAAGCCCCTTGAGGAGATCAATGTCGATAGCCTTCAGTCTCATCTCGATCAACTGAAGGCCAAGAAAAAAGAGTGTCTGCAACTGGTTGCTGAAATTAAGGAGCTTGAATAGTGGCCCAGCACCAACGCAAACATAGCTCTCTGGATGATCTACCCGGTGAAGTAAAGAAAGAAGTCCATGCATTATTGATCGAGCCAAACATCACATATGAAGACGTCGGCGCATTCCTTAAAACAAAAGGGCATGACATATCAAAGTCCGCAATAGGACGTTACGGAAAAAGCTTTTTTAACGAGGTCAGGGAAACGGAAATGCTTCGTGACCAGGCCGCGCTGATTACCTCCGAGCCGGATAAGGCAATGCTCCTTGAAAAGCTCACCGCGACAATGATAACGAAGCGCCTTGCCCTTGCCCTACAGAATGAAGAATTTGACGTTATGAAAAATGCAAAGCTCATCCAGGCATTTGCAGCCCTGCAGAAATCCAGCATGCACAGGGAGCAGTGGCATACAGAGGTCAAAGACAAAATCGTTAAAACCGCTGACGACGTTTCAAAAATAGCGAAAAAGGGCGGACTGACCGACGACGCAGCCGCGCAGATCCGCGCGAAGATTTTAGGGATAGCAAAATGACAACGGGCATCATCAACATAGACGACCTGCCGAAAGACGGAGTACTGCTGGACTATCAGCGCGAGTGGATAGCTGACAAAGCAGACGTTAAAGTCTGCGAAAAATCCCGTCGGGTTGGTCTCACCTGGGGAGAGGCCGCAGACGATGCTATTATCGCAGCTCAGCAGACCGGCATGGACGTTTTCTATATCGGGTACAACAAGGACATGTCGAGGGAATTCATAGACGCATGCGCCTTCTGGGCGCGTCATTATAAGCTCGCCGCTTCCGAAGTCTCGGAATTTATTTTCAAGGAAGAAAACGAGGATAAAGAGATCCACGCCTTCAGGATAGATTTTGCCTCCGGGTTTAAAATCCTTGCCCTCAGCTCAAGGCCCTCAAACCTCAGAGGTAAGCAGGGCATAGCGGTCATAGATGAGGCCGCGTTCCACGACGACCTGCAGGGATTGATCAAAGCCGCGATGGCGTTTTTGATGTGGGGCGGCAAGGTGCGGATTATCTCCACACATTTTGGAGAGAGCAATACATTTAATCAACTTATAGACGATATCCGCAAAGGGAAATATCCCTACAGCCTCCACACCATCACGCTGGATGACGCGCTTGAAGACGGACTTTATAAGAGGATTTGCCTCGTACTCGGGAAGCAGTGGACCCCGGACGCTCAGGCCCAGTGGAAAGCGGACTTAATTAAATCCTACGGCGAGCATGCAGACGAGGAATTGTTCTGCATCCCGTCAAAGGGCAGCGGCATATATTTTACCAGCGCACTGATTGAATCCTGTATGAAGCAGGATATCCCGGTCCGGCGGTGGACGTGCAAGGACGGGTTTGAGCAGATGTCCGATGACGTCAGGGCTAAGGATTGTCAGGACTGGCTTGACGACAACATAGCTCCCCTCTTTGATAAGGAGGGGCAGGGGTGGTCTGAATTGGCGCATTACTTTGGCGAGGACTTTGCGCGTGACCTTGATCTGACGATATTGATGTTTGGCCAACGCCTGCCGAATCTCACAATCCGGACGCCGTTTATCGTTGAGCTGCGCAATGTGCCGTTCCGGCAGCAAGAGCAAATCTTATTTTACATCTGCGATAAACTGCCCAACTTCAGGGGCGGCGCGATGGATGCCAGGGGCAACGGCCAGTATCTCGCCGAAGTCGCCATGCAGCGTTACGGCGCATCGAGGATACAACAGATCATGCTCACGAGGCAGTTCTATCAGGACGCCATGCCGAAATACAAAGTCCGCTTTGAGGACAAAACTATTGAGATAGCCGCAGACGCAGAGATACTTGACGATCACCGCGTCGTCAGACTTGAGAAAGGCGTGCCGGTCATCTCCGATAGCCGGAAGGTAAGCGGTGAAGGCGGCAAGCGACACGGGGACTCGGCGGTTGCAGGGATGCTGCTGGTTTATGCGGTGGATAATTTAACGGCTGGGCCGATTGAATTCCAATCCACCGGCAACAAACGCGAGTCAACCAAAATGGCGGGGTTTTTTAGATGAAAAATTATAAAGCCGGAAATCGCGCAGGATCAACGATTTCGGGAAAAGAGGCTGTTAGGTAGCCATGACGACGGCTGAATTGAAATTTAACGAGTTTAAAAGGGTAGACGGGGCGATTAGGGCCTGTAATTTCATAACGGTGACCCCTAAAAACAGGATTTTCTAATATGGGCGACGAAAACATAAAGATCGACGACACCAAAAAGCCGGAATTAAACGAGATCGCCACGGTCGAAAAAGACATTTATATGGATTATATCGGCAGGACGCTGATCAATCCGGACAAGACGTTAAAGACCGAAGGCAGCGGCAAGGGGATCGAACTCTATGAAGACCTCCTGCGCGACCCGGAGATACGGCAGGCCATGCAGACCCGCAGGCTTGCGGTCGTCGGCAGGGAATGGGAGATCATACCGGGCTCGGAAAAGAGCGCGGATATAAAAATTGCCGAATTTATAAAGGAGGTATTGCTCTCCTGCAATTTTGATAATGGCAGGAAGGCCCTCCTCTCGGCAATCGTACTCGGATTTAAGTCCGCAGAAATCATGTGGGAGTATTCCGAGGGCAGTATTTGGATCAACCGCTTTATCGGCAAGCCGTCCAGACGGTTCACCTTTGACGTTGATAATAATCTGCGGCTGCTCACCTTTAAAAACATGATCGAGGGCGAGGCAGTGCCGTCCCGGAAGTTTCAGGTCTTTGCATGGGGCTCTGACAACGGCTCTCCATTCGGCTACGGCCTGGGCAGTTCACTCTATTGGATGGACTGGTTTGCGAAGAACACACTCAAGTTCTGGATGATTTTCGCGGACAAGTTCGGCTCACCGACCGCAGTCGGTAAATATCCAAACGGCACGACGACAGAGCAGCAGGGTAAATTATTATCCGCCATTGAGACCATCCAGACCGAAGCGGCTATCGCTATCCCGGACACCATGGTAATCGAATTACTCGAGGCCGCGCGGCAGGGATCGATGGACACCTATGAGCGCCTCTGCAATTACCTCGATAAGAAAAAAACAAAGCTCATCCTCGGCCAGACCCTCACCTCCGATGTCGGAGACAAGGGCAGCTATGCAGCATCAAAGACCCACGATGAGGTGAGGAAGGAGTTTGTAAAGGCCGACGCTGACGAACTCTGCGAGGCGTTAAACGACCAGGTGATTAAATGGCTGGTCGATTATAACTTCCCCAATGTCCAGCGTTATCCGAAAATCTGGATCCGCACGGAAGATGAAGACGATTTAAAGCCGCTGGCGGAGCGCGACAAGCTCCTCGTCGAGATCGGCGTACCGATCACGAAGAAATATTTTTATGACACATACGGGATACCGGAGCCGCAGGAAGGGGAGGAAATTGTAACTGTAGGGGCAGGTCTTGTGCCTGCCCGGATTGCGACGAATGAATTCGCCGAAGGCAAAACCTTCCCGGACCAGACAGCCGTCGACAACCTCAACGACTCATTCACCCCGGAGCAATTACAAGCGCAGCTAAACGGCGTTTTAAAGCCCGTTATAGACCTCGTAAAAAACGGCGAATCATACGAGGCGATCATGGAGAAGCTTTCAATGTCGTATCCGGACATGGACTCCGACGCAGTTGAGCAGATGCTCTCCAGGGCGATCTTTATCACTGAATTATGGGGGAGGATAAATGCCTGACGATATCCTCATTAATGCATTCAACCTGCCGCCCGAAGCGGCTATTAAATATCTCAAGGACAAAGGCTATGCCTTCTCCTGGGACTGGCAGGACCTCTGGCAGGCAGCACAGGCCAAGGCGTTCACCGTGGCCAAGGCGATGAGGCAGGACATTTTAATTGATATCCGGGACATGGTACAGAAGGCCCTCAATGAAGGGATCACATTTCAGCAATTCAAAAACGAACTCACCCCTCGACTGAAGGCAAAAGGCTGGTGGGGTAAGATGCTGGCCAGTGACGTTCCCGGATTCGATCCAGTAAGCGGAGCTGATCCGGACAAACTCGTACAGCTCGGCTCCCCCTGGAGGCTCAAGACTATCTATCGCACAAACCTGCAGGTTGCATATATGGCAGGCAGGGAACAGGGGATGGAAGAGGTCGCGAAGGCCCGGCCCTACTGGCAGTACATCGCAGTACTGGACAGCAGGACCCGTCCTGCACACCGCGCGATGCACGGGAAAATATTCCGATGGAATGATCCTTTCTGGGACAAATTCTATCCACCCAATGACTGGGGCTGCCGTTGCAGGGTAAAGAGTCTCTCGGAGAGGGAGATGGAGCGCGACGGATTTGAGCCCGAGTACTCGACCGGCAAGATCAAGACAAGAGAAGTACTCGCCAACGAAAACACCGGAGAGCTATCAACCATATCAACATATCGGGACCCGGCAACGGGTGACAAAATAACAACAGGCCCCGGATGGGACTATAACCCCGGACGGGCAAGCTGGAGTAAGGCCTCATGATCACATTAAGAGTTGATGACAGTAAAGTGGTCGCTCTCCTCGGAGATCTCAAGGATAGGGCAGGCAATACCCGCCCGGTCATGAGCGAGATAGGCGATATCGTGATTTCATCCATTGAAAAAAACATCGAGGTCGGCGGGCGGTACTCATCCCCTGATTCATGGAAGGGTGGATCCAGAAAGTGGAAGGGACTCTCCCCCGCCACTATTAAGCAGCGGACTAAAAAGGGCCACTGGCCCGGAAAGATTTTACAGCAGACCGGATTGATGGCGGGATCGGTATCGAAAAAAGTCGGCACTAATTCCGTGACCATCGGCACAAATAAAATTTACGGAGCGATACAGCAATTCGGTGGCAAGGCAGGCAGGGGGCATAAGGTCACTATCCCGGGCCGCCCGTGGATCGTCGTGCAGGATGAAGACCTGACCGAGATCGGGCATGCCATTACCGCGTATCTAATGAAAGGAGTGAAATGAACGACTGGATCCCAATATTTAAAACCGGCACGCATACAGACTCGCAGGGGGATACCCAGACCTGGACTGAAGCCGACCTGGACAGGATAGCGCAATACAATCCCGCAGATCACGAGGCCCCGGTTGTCATCGGACATCCGAAAGACAATGCCCCGGCCTGGGCATGGATTGAAGGGCTTAAGCGTGAGGGCCAGACACTTTACATGAAGATGAAGGACCTCGTCCCGGCATTCGCTGAGATGCTGAAACTGAAGATGTTTAAAAAGCGGTCAATTTCCCTGTATCCGGACGGCAGTCTCCGGCATGTAGGATTCCTGGGCGCAAACCCGCCCGCTGTTAAAGGGCTTGAAGACGTCGCCTTTAACGAGGGCGATCAAACAATAATCGAATTCGAGGAAGGAGGAACTATGTTAGAAGAAATTAAAAAAATGTTCGCCGACATGATGACTGAAATTAAGTCTATGAGGTCGGGAGCAAAGAAAGGAGAAAATGCGGATATGACAGAGCAGGAAATTCAGAAAAAGATCAACGACGGCATAGCTGCTGCGCTTAAGACAAAAGACGCAGAGTTTGCCGAGGCAACAAAGACGAAAGAGACGGAATTCTCGGAGAGAGAATCCGCGCTCAAGAAAAAAGAGGACGCTCTCAATGCTAAGGCTACTGAGGGCAAGAAAAAGGCCATCGTAGTTTTTTGCGAAGACCTGAAAAAAGAGGGCAAGCTCCTCCCCGCAATGGAAAAGCTGGGCATGGGGATCTCCGAGTTCATGAATCAGATCTCCACTATCACCACGATTGAATTCGGCGAGGGCGATGACAAGAAAAAGCAGACCCCGCTTGAGTTCATGCAGGCGTTTCTGACGGCCCTGCCGAAGCAGATTGAGTTCGGCGAGGTGGCGAAGCGGGCAGGCGATCCGGGCGCGGGCAGCGACACGGAAAAGAGAGAAAAGGCGATCAGCAACTTCATGGAAAAAAACAAGGCTGTCACTTATAAAGAGGCTGTGCTTACAGTCTCAAGAGAGCATCCTGAATTATTTCAGAGAGAGGAGGACTAATCACAATGATGATGGGTAAAACTTCAGGACTTGAAAAGTCCGCAAAATGTGCGGCTGCGATTGCCGTAGCAAACACAATCGCAAAATTCGGAGCTGACGATAATACGCTGTCAGCAGCGTTAGCGGCCACCGATGGGCTGATAGGTATTTTTCAGCACATAACCTCCGCAGCGGGTGAGGATGTGCGCGTCATGCTTGACGGCATATCAGACCTTAAACTCGGCGGTACCGTCACACGCGGGGACCAGATAACATCCGACTCTGCCGCAAAGGGAGTAAAGGCGACTCTCGGTCAGAACTATATAGGATACGCGCTTGCATCCGGCGTCACCGGTGATATCATCCCGGTACTTATCGCGCCTGGCATGATCGCACCTAACCAGGCTGCAAACGGCAACACGCTTAAGGGTCTTGCAATAGCAACATTCGATCCGTCAGCAAATTCAGGCGAGCGTACAGTTGCTAAGCACGGTCTCGGCGTCATTCTGCCGGACAATGCGATTGTAGACCGCTCCTGGTATGAGGTATTGACGACATTCACGAGCGCAACTGATGCAGCCACAATAGCGCTGGGTATTGACACTCAGTCGGAGGCAGGGATCAAGGCAGCAGTCGCAATTTCGAATGGCGCAAATCCCTATGATGCAGGCCTGGTCGAGGGTATACAGACAGGCGCCATTGCAAACGCGCTGGCAAAATGCACTGCGGACAGAGAGCTTTGCGCAACGGTAGCGGTTGAGGCGCTTACAGCCGGGAAACTCAGACTCTACGCTGAATACATAGTAAGCGTATAAAAATTAAAAAATGCAGGGGCGGGGCGATGCCTCGCCCCTATAGAAAGGAGATAACAAAATATGCCGGAACCAAAAGCCTTACACAAAGACGCGGTACTATCGAATCTCTCGATCAAATACCGCAATGCCGATATGATCTGGCCGTTTTTAATGCCTGTTGTAAAGGTCAATAAGCGGTCAGACGTGTATTACGTCTACAACAAAGAGGACAGCTTCAAGCTCGTCGATGACCGCATATCCCCTAAAGGCTATGCGAATGAGGCCGACTGGGGAGTCGCTGACGCGAATTACTCCGTGAAGGACCATGCGCAGGGGGACTGGGTGCCGCAGGAGACTATCGATAACTCCGATAATCCCCTGCAGCCGGAGATCGATACAAACGATTTTCTTAACATGCTCCTGGACGTCGCGCAGGAGAAGAGAGTCGCGGATATCGTATTTGCCGTAGCCTCATACCCGACCGGGAACAAAGTGCAGCTCAGCGGTAATGACCAGTGGGGCGGCAGCACTGACGATCCTATTGATGACATCCAGACAGCGATAGAGGCGTGTTTCCAGCGGGCCAATACACTGGCCTTCGGAGTTGACGCCTGGCTGAAATTCAGAAAGCTCCCTGAAATACTGGATGCCTGTAAAGCCACAGCCGGGGCAACACTCAAAGGCGGCATGGCATCCGCACAGGAAGTCGCAACGCTTTTTGAAGTCGAGCGCGTACTGATAGGCCGCTCAAGATACAACTCGTCCAAGCCTGGGCAGACAGCGGCATACACGAGGCTGTGGGGTAAACACTGCGCGGCACTGTATGTCGATCCGTCTCCTGGGATCAAAACCGTAACCTTCGGCGTGACTTTTGCGGAGACATTGAGATTCACCGCGAGAGATTTTGACAAGAGACGCGGGCTCAAAGGCGCGCATTACATCAGGCCCGGATGGAACTCTGATGAAAAAGTGGTCGCAAGCGATTGCGGCTATCTCATCGAGGACGCAGTAGCGTAAATTTACAGGGGCGGGGCGATGCCCCGCCCGTCATTCTAAAAATAGAAAGGACAGAGAATGCCTAAATATAAAGTCATTGACGGACATAAAAAAATAGGCGGCAAACTGAAAGCGCCGGGTGATATCGTGGATGTCTCAGAGGAGGTCGCAAAACAATTGCGACTTGAACCCGTAAAGGAAGAGGAAAAGAAAAAGAAAGAAAAAGAATAACAACTATAACCGTTAATTAACACGCAGGGGCGGGAAACCCCCGCCCCTACATAACCAAATGCCATATTGCACACTGACAGACATAAAAAAACTCATCCCTGAAATAACCGTCATCCAGCTCACGGATGACGAGGACACCGGCGCGGTCGTTACAACCCGCGTCGATGAAGCGATTGCATCGGCGGACGCTGAGATCGACAGCTATTGCGGGGGTAAATACTCCGTACCTTTCAGCACCGTCCCGGACATCGTAAAAAAATGCTCCGTGGACATATCTATCTATAATCTCTATTCCCGCCGGGTCGAGGAGATCCCCGCGACCAGGGCGGACAGATACAAAAACGCAATCAGGCAACTCGAAGGAATTGCCAAGGGCAGCATATCCATAGGAGAGAGCACCGAACCTACCGCTGCAGCAGAGGGCGGAGTAGCAACCAATAAAACAGCAAGCGACAGTGTCTTTACAAAGGACACGATGACGAATTATTAATGGAGGGTTTAAATGAAATTTAAAAGTCTTTTTGTCATTCCCGCGAAGGCGGGAATCCAGTCTTTTCTTTTGATTTTTATACTGCTGCTCTGCACTGCCGTCCATGCTGCCGACATATCGCCGACCAGTATCAACAAGGGCAATCAACCCGAATCATACAAATGGATACTCGCCACTAACCAGTCAGTCACCGGCGACAGTGATACTGCGGTCAATGTTGATTTTTGCACTGGCGCAAAAACCCTGACCATCACCACGGCAGGCGCAAGCGTCAACCTCACCGTCACGCCTAAAGAAGGCACCGCCGCAAAGGCGATAAAAACATACACCTTCACAACGGCGGACACAAAGATAATCTCAATCACGCACCCGATATCGGAGTGGTACGCAACCTCGACGATCACCGCAGGGACGGTGTCGATCACGTTTGAGTGCGCGGGGAGGAGGTAATAGATGAGAGTCAAGAGTTACGAATTAAGAGTCATAAGTTTTTTAGTTATCTTACTTCTCACTTCTTGCTTCTCACATCTTAGGGCAGAATATATTGACGCGGAGTACAGCTATCAGGAGATCAACGGTGTGCAGGAGATTTCATCGCTTGAAACAAACACTCTTACATCAAAAAACATCAAGGGTTTTTTTCGTCTTCCATTGGCAGAAACTGTCTTATGGGATGCAGATAACGACCAAACAGATATTTACGTCTATGGCACGAGTACATGTGATATTGTAAATGATGGGACATGCGACGAAGATTGTAACACAGGCATTAGCCAGGTATCTGGTATACACCGGCGATATGCAGAGCAGTTTGTATGTCCGTGCAGTACAGCATCTCAGCAATTCAATATCACCACACTGAAATCCCCGTCAACTTATCCATTAGACCTGTCCAAAAAGTATATAAAAATTTATATCAAGTCCACAGCTACGGCAGAGGAAATCAGTTTTTTTGACCTTATATTTTTTAGCGGCTCAAGTTGGTATAACGCAAATCTAACAAATAAAATGTTTAAAAATGTTACGGGGGAATGGCTGCCCATATATCTGAATAGAGATAATTTTAGTGCGAACGGTACTCCTGCATGGAATAACATAACAAATATACGCCTTGGATTTACATGCTCAGCTAAAAACAAAAACATTGCCATCGATGCTATTGTTGCAGTTGATGAATATCCGTACTCACTTTTGATCCTTGAATATGATGATGGCAGTAATAGCCACTATTCATTTTTAAAAGATGTATTGGATAAGTACCAGTTTCCCGCGAATCTTGCGGTAGTGCCCCACGGTGAGGTGTACGGTGTTGGGGCGACCGGAAAATTAACTCTGACGCAGGCAAAGGACTTGGCAAAACGCGGATGGGATTTGCTATCACATACCAATACTCACGTGCAGGACATAACGGGAGAGTTGTCACCCGGAGCAAATAAATTTATTGGCGATGTCTCTGCGGGGATACAGGAGAAAGAGTTGCTTAGGGCGAGAAAATACTTTGAGTTTAACGGCCTCGGCAATGGCAATAGAGTTGTTGTTTTTCCGGGGAACGGCGGCACGCTGGAAACGAGCAGTTCGATGTTGCCAATTCTGAGGAAATATTATTCAGTTGCAGTAGGGAGTAGCGTAAACCAACAGCCCGGAATTTTTAATCCTGAATTCCCGTACTGGGAAAATTACGGAATTTATTATAACAATAATGGTGTTGACCCTACCTCTGCGATGGAGGCGTTTGCGGACAAACTCAATGCCACTCCCGGCATCGGCATAATAGGATTTCATTCGCTCGCCACAAGCACTTGTGGCGCGTCTGGTCAGCCATTATGTTTCACAACACACAATGCGATTATCGATTACATAGCAACATTATCGAATATTAAAGTCATAACATGGAGTCAGCTTCTGGATCTATTTTATCCGATAATGGGAGTGACTCCTTTAAAATCTATTCTCGGTGTGCCAACGTCGTTTACGGTTGACGCCGCGATAACGCTTGATGCATCTGACTCACCCGCAACGGTTTACGTCGATGGCAGTGGCGGCAGTTACACGATCACGCTGCCGACGGTGACAGGCAATGAGGGCAGGCTCAGTTATACTTTTAAGCGTATAGACAACACTCCAGCCAATACCGTAACAATTAGTCCAAATATTGAGGGTTCAGCTCGGACGCTGGTCAATCAATATGACAAAGTAACAGTAATTTCTAACACAGAGAACGCAACATATTATCTGGATTAAATGACGACCGAAGACATCGAAGACAAAATCATAACCGAGATCACCCAGATGACATACATCAAGACAGTCGAGACGTATGCCGGGCAGTTAGAGGGCAAGATCGAGGCGCTGCCGATTCAATACCCTGCGGTGTATGTGGCATATGTAGGATCGAGCTTCGTGTGGGTGGACGGGCCGAACTATAATGAGACCTGCGAGTTCTCGGTGATGGTGTGCGTGAAGAATTTAAAGAGCAATGAGGCCAAGCGGAAGGCAGTCAATGGCGCTTATGATCTGATCGAGGCTGTAAAGACAAACCTCATTAATAAGACTTTTGGCCTCGCCATGGAGAAACTAAAAATACTGCGCGTGTCGCTGATAGGCATCACGCAGTCAGTGACGATTTATGGAATAGATTTTCAGACTAATTTTGATACGACATTTAACTGGTAGTGGGGGCATGGCGCGCCATGCCCCCACGAATAAAGGAGGATAAATTATGTTAGGTGTAGCTGGGATTGAATTTAAAATGGCAGCAAAGAGAGGCGTCACATGGGGCACTGCGGTAGAGTGCGGGGCGAATGACGGGATATTGATCCTGCCGGGGTCATTAAAAAAATCTTTTGACGATAAGATTGATGATTCTCTGGGGCTTTTTTGGCCTACTGATTCAGATCGCGGCGCGATTAAAACAGAAGGCGACCGGCCCGCGTACTTACGCTATGATTCCCTTGATCTGCTGATCGCTAATTTCATGGGGACTGCGGGCGCGCCGGCTTACACGAGCGGTGTCGCAACCAACGGCACCGGAGCGGGCAGCACGACTACGCTGCTTAAGACTGGGGCCGGCTGGGGGGTGAATGATCATGCCGGTAAATTCTGGCAATGCTCCGCAGACTCCGGGCAGCCGACGAATGTCGGAGCGGTTCGGCGTATCGTGAGCAACACTGCCGATACGCTCACATTTGCTGCAGCTCTGCCTGCAGCCACAAGCGCAACGACACAGGGCAGCATGTCCGCCGGGATCGCAGCTCATAATTACGACCTCGCGGATAACCTTGACGGATTATTTCTATGCCTCGCTATGAATAAAAAAATTAATATTGAGGAAGCCGTGTCCGCGAAGATCATGGGCATGACAATCAAGGGATCAATCGGCAATCCGCTGGAGATAAGTTTTAAAGTGCTCGCATATGACATTATCTGGAATTCAGCGGTGAATACGCTCTCGACATTTGCAAACGTAACATACCGTGAACAGGCAAACCGTATCTTGTACAGCCAGGGAGTTATGCGGCTGAACGCTCAGGGAGGCGGCGCGCTTGCTGATGGAGATAAAGTCTACCCTAACAGCTTTGAGCTGACTGCAACGAGGAAAATGACGGGCGTGTACGGCGCGGGCGGATCATTCGACAAGATCGATGAGCCGACCAATGACGGCGTCCCGGAAGTTAAATTGAAACTGGAATATCCGCGTTATACCGCTGAGACTCCTTTCACTGATTGGGACGCGGGCAACGCCAAGAAAATGGACATGACATTCACCGGCGCATTGATCAGCGGGTCATCATACCGCAAGATGGTGCTGTCATTCCCCAACCTTAAATACTCAAACGTAGAGGCGCCCGAGGATCGGGGCATTATCAAAAACCCAATTGAGTTTAACTGCCTGTCAGCGGCTGCAGCGCCGACAGGCATGACCGGGATAACAAAGCCGTTTAGACTGGCGTTAACAAACACCTTCGGCGGGGACCCGCTGCAGGCTGGAAATTAAATTAATCGTAGGGGCGGGTTCTAAACCCGCCCTTTATAAAAAGGAGACATAAATGGCAGAGACATTAATAGTTGAAGACGATCACGAACGCAGTAAATTTATACAGTACGACGTGGACACGGAGGTCCACATAAAACTAATCACCAAGCGTGAGCTCCGGGAGATCGGCAGAAAGGCCGCTAAACATGCGCGACTGACAGGAGAAGACGAGGCGGATGTATCGGACAGGCTCCTGGGCAGGGCCGTGGTCCTTGGATGGCGCAAAATTGCAGATCATAATCACCCCGGATTAACGGTCGATAAGCAGCCGTTGCCGGTCTGTCAAAAGAACATCGATATGCTCATGACCAAGAGCCTCAAATTTTCGAGGTTTGTAAATCAGACGTGCATTGACGAAGACGAGTTCACCAGGGAGACGGAAATAAAAAACGACTAACAGCTCACATAAAAGGGAAAGCAGATTTCCCGAATGTGAGCTGTGAAAAATGTAAGGAGGCGCTGCTGATAGATGAAGTCGAGCCGCCATGTTTCAAAAGTCAATGCTGGATACCACAACCCGATGAGCGAGGGCAGTTTATATTTGCAATACGGGACAAACTTATCCGACTGCAGGGATTGGTCGATCCCGGCACCATCCTTCGATTGTATAGCGCGGACATCGAGGACATAGAGATGCTGGCTTTTTTAGAGGATGAGATAAAAAAGATGCAGAATGAAAATATCCCCACTCCAGGAGAGAATAATGGCTGAAGTTAAGATCACCATTATTGGTGAAGATAAGGCGACGCCAGCCTTTAACACTATTCAAAATGCCTCTAAAACAGCGTTTGAAAGCGTTTCAAATAGCGCCACGTCCGCTGGGGATAAAATTAACAGGTTTGAAGCTGCCGTCGATAAGGTCAAATCATCTTGGCTATCATACGTCGGCATTGTAACCGCAACAATAGGCCCTATCATTGCCCTCGTAAAACATACCGCAGACACGGGCGAGGAGTTGCTAAAAACCAGCAAACAAATCGGCATATCAGTCGAGCAGTTGTCCGGGCTTAAATTCGCCGCAGAGCAATCGGAGACCGACTTGGCCTCATTAACGATGGGCGTTAAGTTCCTTAATAAAGCCCTCACCGGGATGAACGAGGAAGGCACTGACACATCACAAACCCTTGCCACGCTTGGGATCACGGCAAAAGACCCGTATGAGGCATTGCTTCAGGCGGCGGATGCATTTAAAAACATGGCAGCCGGCGCGGACAAAACAACCTATGCGATGCAGTTATTCGGGCGCGGTGGACTGGAGATGATCCCGATATTAAACGAGGGCTCTGCCGGGATTAAAAGTTTGCATCAAGAGGCCGAACGGCTGGGTATAGTATTTACTACCTCAGCAGCTCAGGCAGCAGACCAGTTTAATGACAATTTAAACGTCCTTAAAAAGAACATTGCAGGGGTTACTGAGCATATCGGCAATTGGTTGATCCCGAAACTGAACGATCTATTCGCCATAATAACAGACGGCGCGCCGAGCCTCGATATGATCGAGAAGAAGATCGGCAACATTCAAACCATCCTTGAAGGCAAAGGCGTAATAGGATCGATCTGGTCAGGGCTGTTCTTATTAGACGCGGAAAAAGCAAAACTTCAGAGCGATCTGGAATCATTACTTGCAATGAAAGACAAGCTTATTAATGACGCAAAAAACACAGAGACAGTCTCCCCCGTGAAAATCGATATAGAACAGTACAAAAAAGACTTCACCGACCTCGTAAAGCTCCACGGCTCAGCCGTCTCTCAAATGATAGAGAAAGACAAGGAGCTGCAGCAGATCGAGAGCGCGATCCGGCAGACGCGGATATCAACCTCTGATATGGTTTTACAGATCGAGCAAAAGCGCATGTCCGCCTCTGAGAAATATTATTCCACAGTCAACGATCTCGAAAAGAAATACAACCAGGCGATGGCGCTCTCCGGGGACGAAAAGATAAAAATGTTAGAGAACGTTCAGCGTGGTTGGGTCGGCATCTCCGATGAAGTGAAGGAAGGGGAAAAAGTTGTCGTGGATGCGACTACAGCCGAGTCAGCAGCTATGGATCGGATCAAGGGGCTCGGAGATGAGATCGCAAAAACGTATAATCAACAGCAAACCGAAGTGCTTGAGGTGCGAAACGCATGGGACGAAGTCCGGCAGCACGCGACATCGACATTGGAGGATATCCGCAGCGCGATACAGACTCTGCCGGTAGACCAGGAATTCAGGCTCGAAGTGGAATCTGCGATGAGCAGTATCCGTGAAGTTGATTCTGCGATGTCTATGGACGCGACAAAGAAACTGAACGTTGACGCTGCGCAGGCATATGCCGCAATCCAAAGCGTCAAAGCCGGGCTCGACTCGGTGCACGATAAAACAGTGACACTGACGGTAAAAACCATGCTCTCCGCGTCTCCTGCCCAGCCGTTCACACAAGGCGTTTCGTATGTGACTGATAAACTTAATTCCCTGCCGAAAGAAACAGATCATACGGTTAAAGTCAACTGGGAGCCCGGCAATAGCATTGGTTTCGGCGTGGGGTATGATGGTAATGTCGAGAATAAAGTGGCAAGATCAGGTAATTCTCTTAGCGCTATGGGAGACAGCGCGATCACTCCTACGTCCGCGGATGCTCTGGCGGATTTTTATCAACCAGTATCCGGCGGCGCCGGCGGTGGAAATTATGACCCGCTTGACCTGGCAAAATGGATTGGATATTTACAAAGCTGGCGCAACTCTGCCTCAGACCTCGGCGCATTTAATGCAAGGTTGAATCCCCTCCTTGATCTACAGCGTCAGGCGTCGCAAGCCGCGATTGATGCGCATAAGATGTCAAAGCTGCAATATCAGCAACTGTGGGATGAGATGCATCCTCGGTTGAAACTTGAGGCAGCTATCGGAGGGAGTAAGGTGCCGATGTATGATTCTGCGAGTGGATTAAGTATTTTTGAGCGATTTAATCTTCAGTCGCCAGAGGGCGTTAAAGCCTTCATGAAAGAAAATAGGTGGGTTAATTCTAATGTATTAGATCAAATAATAACTCAAGCCCGGGGCGGCAGTAACGCACAGGGCACTGGGACCGGTTCAACCGGCGGGACCGGCAACACGTACACGTATAACATAACCAATCACAACACGTTCAACATTAAGACCGAGGGCATGGATGCCAATGACGTGGCGAGAGAGGTCGATAGAATACTCACTGACCAATCGAGATACAGCCGGTCTGAATACTCGCAGGACAATGATATACAAGGCAGGCCAATCGGCCTGCCGACGTAGGAGTTTCGTCCCCTCTATTAAGAGGGGATTAAGGGGTGTGTAGAAAATGAGCCAGGTTAAATGCTGTTTTAAAAATCTATTAGAGACCTCAACCGTCATCCTCTCCGCAGGAGCTGAGGACGCCAATTATCCGCTCTATCGTTCGTACGACAGAGATATTGGTAAAGTCTTTAAGGCCGCTGCGGCAGTCACTATTGAGATCAAGATCGACCAGGGCGCAAGCGGCAACCTCGCCTGCGACCGGCTGCTGATTCCTGCGGGGCATAATCTCAGCGGGATGACGCTCGATATGAAATATTCCGACAATGATTCGTCTTATGCATCCTATGTGTCTCAGTGGGTGCAGGGAGACAATAATCTTATTGATAAGAGCTGGGCATCATCCACTCACCGATACAAAAAATTCATCATCACGTCACCGGCATCGATCCCGCAGCTCACGGAATTATTTCTGACGCAGAGCTATATATGGGAGCGCAATCCATCGAGGCCGACCGGCAATTTTTTAGATAAGCTTAACGTCGAGCGCGATGAATCTGTTGGAGGTCATGCGAGATTTTTCAAACACGGCGACCCGCGCAAGTACAGGAATTACCCGCAAGTAAGAGCAAAGACCGCTCAAAAAGACAATGCAAAATTAATGCATGATGCCTGGGCAGGGTCAATGCCGTTTTATTTATATGATCATGAGGGGATATGGATATTCGGTGAGATCTTAAAGATGGAGATGTCCGAGCAGGCAGCGGACTCGTTCCCATTCAGTTTTGAGTTTCAGGAGGTGCTGCCCGGATGAAAACCTACACCGCAACTCAAAAAAAACTCCTCGACCGCAACCGGCTCAATCATATCTATCTCATCGAGATCACGCTCAAGAACTCCGGCCCGACACTGTATTTTTCCGACCGCAATATCACAGTCGGCGGGCAGATATATGAGAATTATCTCTCCTCCCTGGACGGCCTCGGCGATGAGATCAGGCGGGCAACGTCCGAGTCGCTAAACACAAATATAAAGCTCAACTTTAAAAACGACAGATATAAGGGATATCAGTTTTTAATCCTGATTGACGACACATACCCGTTCACCGGCGCGGAGATGGTCGCTAAGGAAGTGTATCTCGACGACAATAATAATCCCTCAGAGGCGTTTTTGATATTTAAAGGGACCCTTGATGAGCCGAGGGACATTGATGAACAGAAATTTATCTGTGCTATATCCAGCATGGAATACAGAAAGGACCTTAGCAACCGATGAAAAGAATAGTACTCTTTTGCACTTTTGCACTTTTACTCTTCTGTTCTTCAGCCGCCCAGGCCGGAGAGTGGGACAAGAAAGACATTACCCTCGAGGTGACATATCAGGCGATCAACCTGATTGACTACGGGCAGACAACCTTTATCGTAAAAAACTCCGACCGCTACTATGAGAGGAACAGGATGTTAGGCCAGCATCCGTCACAGCAAAACGTTAATGTTTATTTTGTCGTGATGGCGTTAGGCCACTTTCTCATAAGCGATCTGCTGCCGGGTGAATTAAAAGATGATGACATTATCTCATACCGTAATATGTGGCAGGCCGCCAATATTATTTATCGCGCGCCCTTTGTTATATCAAACCACAAGATCGGTATAAAAATAGCTTTTTAAGGAGGCCCTATGCCAGTTACTA
This sequence comes from Nitrospirota bacterium, assembly GCA_016214845.1. NCBI lineage: Bacteria > Pseudomonadati > Nitrospirota > Nitrospirota bacterium. The sequence goes on from JACRMS010000030.1 coordinate 75,191, forward strand.
ATCCATACGACTATACATGCTACGCACTGGATGCCGCGATGATACTCGGCAAACAATCTACGACCAGCATTACAAAATCAGACGCGCTCACAACGACCGGCAGCGAGCTTGTCAGTAACGGAGCATTTACGGCCAATACAACAGGATGGACAGCAGTAGACGCCACACTCGCAAGCGTGGCGGGCGGCCAGTCCGGCAACTGCCTTGAGATCACGCGCACGGGAGGGAGTCTCCAGCAGGCGTATCAGGCTGTGACAACGGTCAAGGGTAAATTCTATCGAGTAGCCTTCTACATTAAAAACGGATCCAGTGGAGCTGAGGCAGCGCGGGCGTACATCGTGACCGGCAACGATACAATAGAGTGCAAACAGACGTCCTCCGCATCCTGGACAAAATACACTTTTGAATTTATTGCGCAGGGGACATCTGCGATGTTGTATCTCGAGAAGAGCACAGCTACGGCCGGGACAATGTTATTTGATGAGGTGTCAGTACTTGAGCTGAATCCTATTGAGGTCTGGCGCAGCAGGATCAATCCGGGGTTTGTCGAAGAGATCACGTTTATGGAGGCCAACTTGGCGTTCAACCGGCAGTTCGATGGTGCACTAAAATATGGGAATAAAATCGAAAACGAAGCCTCCGTTGGAACTATAGCATGGGCGAGCATACCATATGCTGCTACTCCTGATGGAAATTACGCATTTGTGACGTTAGATGCAGGGCAGATTTCCAATTATTTAAAAACTACTGATTTCAAATTTAATATCCCCACTACAGCAACAATAAAAGGTGTGTTGGTTAAAGTAAAAGCTTATGCTGAAGCGACTGTCGCAGCACAGGCGCTGAAGAATGTGAAACTTGTAAAGGCAGGAGCGATCTCTGGTAATAATAATGGTAATGGGGGATCGATACAAACAACCCCAATTGAACATTCTTTTGGGTCATCAATTGACTTATGGGGATTATCATTAACTCCCGCTGATGTTAATGCAAGTAGTTTCGGGTGTGTTGTAGGGGTAGAAAGCGCTGCGGGAGCCAATGATACAGAGACATACATTGAGAGTATTGCGATAACTATTTATTACAACACTATCGAGGGAAATTGCGCGTCAAAGATACAGATCAGATCAAAAGGACAATCATCCTGGCTCGATCTGCCAAACACCTCAAAGAATGAAACATGGGTAACGGGGGCAATAGAAACATTATCAAAACTCCTGCTCGAAACCGCAGACCTTACCCCCTCAGACGACGTCCCATTTGAGCTGCGATTATTGATCGCGAAGCCGGACGACAGTATAGTGACAATAGATATCGATAACCAGGACAATTTCTTCCGGCTGATAGGTATCTAATATGTCATTATTGACGCTTACTGAAACCGATTTCCCTTACATCGATCCCGCCGACGTTGGTAATATCGCAAACGTCGGGTACGGCACGGTCGAGAAGGTCCCCTGCCGCTGCATTAAAGCTGGGGCAGTTACAACGTTGACGGCGGATATTACTGCCACTCAAACGTCCTTTAATGTCAAGGACGCCTCTAAATTCCCTGCTGTGCCATTTATTATTCAGAACGGCGACGAGCGTATAAATGTTACCGCTAAATCCAACAGCTCATTCACAGTCGTCACGCGCGCGTATGACGGCACGACTGCCGCAGCGCACAAAAAGGACGAGATTGTTTTTGAGGCTGCTACTGAATACGTCTATCTCGTGTCATCCGGCAAATTGAAACAGATCAAGTCTGTCGAGGTCGATGATGTGATCCTGCAATCAACCGAGTATGTTGCCTACAGCGGACAGGCGGGAGATGCTCACGCGGACTACCCAGGTAAGGCAGTGATCGCATTGACCGCTGAGACCTATATCGGCAAACAAAAAGGCAATGTGAGTTATCAATCATACACCCCGGCGCCCAGCCGTTATTCAGATGTTGATATGATAAATGCAGTTATCAATATAGATATGCTGGGTAAGCAGTCCGTCTGGCTGTCATATGCCGCAGAAAAGGGGAAGATAAAAACTCAGAGATTTACAGCCTCAGTCTCAAACACAGGTGCGGCCTGGGGAAAAATTATCGCGTCAGTAACCAATCTAAAAACCGGCGCTGCGATGGCGGTCAAGGAATATATTATAGACGTAAGCGGCAGCGCGTCAGTGGAGATCGAGATCACGTCGGATGTCTGGGCGGTATCATTCTATATTGTGCCGAGTGTCGGCAGCTTTTCTGTATCGGGGATGCAGCGCACAGTAGAGAGATCGCCCATCGAGAACACCAACAGCAGGCAGAATGTATCATCCTCAGCAAGGATCGTGATCGGAGACCGGGTCACGGTCGACGCGGATTGGGTAATTGATGAGACAGGGGACTACGGCGGGATTGGGAATCTAATAGAGCGGCCAGACTGGGTCATAAAACATTTCATTAGCAATCATATGGATTTTATGCTTACGGATATTGACTCATCATCATTTACCGCCGCAGGCGTATTGTACGCAGCAGCGATCACGGGCGGGTACAAATTTAGCTTTGTTATAAACGATAAGATCGAGTACAATAAATTCGCCAAAAACCTTGCATTTCAATGTCGGTCGACCCTGCAATTCCGGCGCGACAAATGGTATCTCGATTACCTCCCGGACGTTGCGCCTACGCCTGTAAGAACCATCTCAAAGTCAAGCCTCGCGGGCAAGTATTCTAAATTCACATTCAACAAAATGCGCCTCGTGGATATAGCGAATGATCTGACTGCGAAATTCAAGCGGGATTATTCCAGCAGCGGCAACCTCGGCACCTTAAACAAGTCTGACGCCGCGTCAAAAACCAAATACGGCACATATAAAAAAGACGTGTACTTTAATGCGATCCGGATTCAGGCGATGGCGGATGACGTGATGGACTTCATATTATTGCAACGGAAAGCCCAGCTTCTGAATATAAACTTTAAAGTCTTCTGGGAGAATTTCAGCCTCGACGCAGGCGATACCTTCGATATAAACAGCCCGCTCTATAACGGCAAAAAGTTTTATATCGAAAACATCAGGCGCGTTGACAAAAAGAAAGTAAACATCATCGGCCTCGAATGGCCGGGTTAAAAATAAATAAGCAGGCGGGAGGTAGCAACCCCTCCTCACTTACCTGTGTTCACAGATAACCCTTAAGGGCTGCTCCTGTAGCGATTGAATTACTTATCGGAGATAACCCTCAAAACTTTAGGAGGGTCGCAGCAGGATAGTTAATCCTACATTCTCAATATCCACGCTCAGGCACTCAAATTTCAACCTGCTCAGGATCGATAAAGACCTCCATACCACGGCTGCGAGGATTATTACGGCAAGGGGATATTTGGGAGGGCAGATTTCGACCGGCTTAATAGCCTGTTAAAAGGCATTAAAGGTAAGTTTATAATGAGCCTAAACGACACCAAGGAGATAAGGCAGACGGTTCGGGGAGTTCGACATTGAGACTGTAAAGACGACATACAGTGCTGGCGGCGCAAATAAGAAAAAGGCGGTTAAAGAGCTATTAAATCACCAATTTCTGAAAAACAAATTCTCAATCTGAGCGTAAAACTTTCTCAATCTGAGCGTTTGGTTATAGTTACAGCCAATAAAGCATCCACGGGTCATTATTTTGACATGATTTTTGCTCTTTAAATTTAAATTTATCAAGACATTACAACAGGCATGAATTTTGTATATTATTGCCTGAAAAAGAAAATAATAATCAGGATTTATAAAAAGCTTAATACGGAGGGATTACGAGATGGCAGAAGAAAAAGACGACATTCAGGTTGACACGCCTGAGGAGAAGGTGACAAGAAAAAAGGGCGGCAACAAAAAACTGCTTATAATTATTGTTGCCGCTTCCATCGTGCTTGGGGCCGGCGGTTTTGCCGGGTACAAGCTGCTTGCAAGCAAGGGCGGCGGCGATCATGCCGCAGAAAAAAAGGATGAGACACACGCCAAGACAGCCATTGTGGCGCTTGACCCTTTTGTCCTTAACCTTGCTGACCACGGCAGGTATCTCAAGGTGACCGTTCAGCTCGAGCTGTCGGACAAGGCCCTCGAAGAAACTGTAAAAGACCGCACTCCGCAGTTAAGGGACACGATAATAACCCTGGTAAGCAGCAAATCCCTGAGTTCAATAGCAAGCCCCGAAGGGAAATTTCAACTAAAAGACGAGATCCTTTTCAGGGCCAATCAGGTAATGGGCGCGGAAAAGGAAATTTTTAAAAACCTTTATTTTACTGAATTTGTAATGCAATGACAGACAAGATACTTTCACAGGATGAAGTCGATGCGCTGTTAAAAGGAGTCGCGTCAGGCGAAATAGACACTGATGAAGCCCGGGACAAGATCATAGGAGGCGTCAGGCCCTATGACTTTACAAGCCAGGAGCGTATCATCAGGGGCCGGATGCCGGGGCTTGAGGTAGCAAATGAGGGATTTGCCAGATTGTTCAGGAGCTCCGTGTCTTCCCTCTTGATGAAATTTATAGACATCAGCATCCAGAACGTTGAGATAATAAAATTCGGCGACTTCATAAAGACCATACCGGTCCCTTCCAGTATAAATATTTTCAAAATGGACCCGCTGAAGGGGTACTCATTGCTTGTATTGGAGGCGCCTCTTGTTTTCGCGTTCATCGAATTTTTCTTCGGGGGCGCCAATGCAAAGCACATTAAGTCGGAAGGCAGGGCCTTTACCCCGATTGAACAGAGGGTAATACAAAAGGTCGTAAAGCTGGCATTGAAAGATTTGGGCTCCGCGTGGAACGTTATAGCGCCTTTACAGCCTGAGTACGTCAGCTCCGAGATAAACCCGCAGTTTGTCACAATTGTTACACCCGCTGAGATCGTTATCGAGGTTGAGGTATTGATAGAGATAGAAGATTTCGCGGGGAAGATGTTCTTCTGTTTTCCTTATTCATTGGTGGAGCCGGTCAAAGAAAAACTTTATTCGGGCATACACGGGAACAAGTTTGAGACAGACCACAGATGGGCGCAGGTAATGAAAGAAGCCTTGATGGATACTTTTGTAAATATAACTGCGGAGGTAGGGACTATAAACACCACCTTCGGAGCTGTAATGGATTTTGAGGTCGGGACCGTTCTGAATGTCGGCAAATCAATAACCGAAGAGCTCCTCGTGAAGGTCGAGGGTTCGCCGAAATTCAAAGGGGTGCCGGGGGCAAGCAGGGGAAACCAGGCGATCAAATTAACGGGAATCATTAAGTGAAAAACGTTATCGTGTTGTGCGTTTATCGCGTTAAAGAATTGAACGCGATAACGCTAAAGGAGGTTTAAATGGAACAAGAAGTCCAGAATCATGAATTCAGCGATCTGAAGGAAGAGAAGAGACAATCGTCGGAGCGGGACATAGAGTTCCTGCTTGATATCCCGGTTGAGCTTACAGTGCAATTAGGGAAGACAAAGATGCTGATAAAAGACCTGCTGCAGCTTGGACAGGGATCGGTAGTTGAGCTGGAAAAACTCGCTGGAGAGCCGATGGAGATAATGGCAAACAGCAGGCTTATAGCAAAAGGAGAGGTTGTTGTTGTAAATGAAAAGTTCGGCGTCAGGCTTACTGACATAATAAGCCCGTCGGAAAGGTTGAGCCAGCTGAAATGACCGGAACTTATTTTCAGATGGTCGCGGCGCTTCTCTTTGTAATACTTCTCATAGCCGGCGCCGGATTTTTACTGAAGAAAAAACAGAACAAGTTCGGCCTTATGAGCGTTGTCGGCTACCAGCCGTTCGGCCCCAAAAAAGGCGTTGCGGCATTGAAAGTTGGGAAGGAAGTTTTGATACTTGGCGTGACATCAAGCGAGATGAGCCTGCTGAAAGTATTCAGGGAAGACGAACTTGATTTAACACAGAACGAGGGCTTTCACAGCAAGCTGGAAAAATTTAAATCGAGAGTAAGGACAGAGGAGAAATGAAGAAGACAAAAGACAGAAGACAGAAGACAGGTTTGGCAAGGGCCGTCACAACCGCCGCTTTCCTGTTGTTCAGCATCTTCGTTAACACATCTACGGCACATGCATTTGACTTCAAGGACGTTGACAATCCGCTGATCCAGGTGTTCCTTCTTATCAGTTTTCTCTCGTTCCTGCCCGCGATACTGATCATGTTCACATCGTTCACACGCATAGTAGTCGTGCTGTCTTTTTTGCGCCACGCGTTCGGCGGGCAGACCATTCCGCCAAACCCCGTCATTATCGGGCTTTCGCTGTTCCTGACATTTTATATCATGTCGCCGACGATCAACGTAGTAACTGAAAAGGCGCTCACTCCATACATAGATGAAGAAATAGATTTCAGCGAGGCCATTGAACAGGCCACGCCTCCTATAAAAGAATTCATGCTTAAACAGACAAGACAAAAAGATATAGCATTATTTGTGAACCTTTCAAAAAACCCGCCGCCAAAGACAACCGAAGACCTGTCGATGAGCATTCTCGTGCCGGCCTTTGCGATAAGCGAGCTGAAGACTTCTTTTGAAATAGGCTTTCTGCTTTTCCTGCCGTTTCTGATAATCGACATGGTCATTGCGAGCATCCTTTTGAGCATGGGCATGATGATGCTGCCGCCGGTAATGATATCGCTTCCCTTTAAGCTGCTTTTGTTTGTCCTTGTTGACGGTTGGAACCTGATAGTAGGTTCAATGATAAGGAGTTTTTCATGAGCCCTGAATTTGTAAGAGGAATCTCTGAAGAGACGTTTAAAACAATGCTGCTTGTTGCCGGCCCCCCGCTGCTCGTGGGTCTGGTTGTTGGCGTGCTTGTCGGATTCTTCCAGGCAATAACGCAGATACAGGAATTCACCCTGACATTTGTACCAAAAATGTTGGCGGTGTTCATATGCCTCTTTCTCCTGATGCCGTGGATGTCTGGCAAGATGATAGCCTTTACTACTAATTTGATACAACAGATACCGGTGTATATAAAATGAAAGTGCAAAAGAGCAAAAATGCAGAAGTAAGAAAGTAAAAAATGAAAACTGCGACATTGATAAACAGCTTTAATAATACCAACCTGCAATTCCTCTCAGGCTATATGACCAACTTTCTATTTATTTTCATCAGGAGCAGCATTTTTGTAAGCTTCCTGCCGATCATCGGAGGCAAGGAATTGCCGGGGCAGTTCAGGATTGGGCTGGCATTTTTCATCGCGATACTCCTGGCGCCTGCCGTGAAGTTCGAGATCAGGGAAGATTCCATTCCCCTGATCATTGTCAAAGAGGTGCTTATCGCGCTTGCCCTCGGACTGACTGTCAGGTTTGTTTTTATGGCGATAAATCTTGCCGGACAGATCATCAGCCAGACAATGGGCCTGAGCGTTGCCGGCATTTTCAACCCTGAGATCGGACAGGACACTCTCATAGGCGAGATCTTCGGAATTATGGCGATGCTGTATTTTCTTGTCACGGACGCGCATCACGAAATCATATATATTTTTGTAAAAAGCTTCGAACTGCTGCCTGCGGGACAGATGAACCTTGCGGCTGTAATTCCCCAGGTGCTTGCCATGGGGACCAAGATGTTTGTACTCGCGCTGAAACTCGGGGCGCCTGTTATCGTGGGCCTGACGATATCAAATCTGCTGACGGGATTTTTGTCCAAGGTTGCGCCTCAGATGAATATATTTTTTATCGCGTTGCCGTTAAATATTTTCCTGGGGCTGCTTTTAATAATGTTAGGCATCCCTGTTTTTGAATATGTCCTGAATATAAATTTCGGTGACTTAAAGAACGAGATGATGCGTATTGTACTGTTGGCGAGAGGATGAAAAATTGTTTAAAAAAATTTCCACAGATTTCGCAGATTTCACCGATCAGGTAAAAGCTCTTTTAAGAATCTGCGTCAATCTGTGTAATCTGCGGATCAGGAATTAAGAATTAATTATGGCGGAAGAATTTCAGGAGAAAACGGAACAGGCAACGCCCCGAAAACAACAGAGGGCGAGGGAAAAGGGCCAGATCGCAAAGAGCCGCGACCTCATCTCAGTTGCGTCAACGGGGGGAATATTGATGGTGTTTTATTTCGGCGGTGAATATTTCTTCAAAAGCTTGTCCGGCATGACGGGAAGTTTTCTCGGGATGCAGTACGGAAGAGACCCTATGGAGGTTTGCAGGATCGCAATCGTATATTTCGTCAAAGCGGTCATGCCGTTTTTGCTGGCCTCCGCGGTCTTAGGTACGCTGACAAGCGTTGCCCAGGGCGGTTTTATAATAAAACCGTTCACTCTTGAATTTGAGAAAGCCAGTCCGCTTTCAGGGATAAAAAGGCTTTTTTCAATGCAGGGTATCACCGAGTTATTGAAGAGCCTTTTGAAGTTTGGCGTAGGCGCATGGGTCGTATATTACATCTTAAAAAAAGACTTGAAGGTCCTTCCTGCTCTTGCGGCGATGGAGCTGGGGCCCCTGGTAAAGACATCCGGCAGGATGATCATGCAGGCCGCTGGGATAGCGTTCCTTTATTATTCCGTAGTGGCTTTTGTCGGATATATATTCGACAAATGGCAGCATGAGCGTTCCTTGAGAATGACGAAAGAGGAAGTCAAAGAAGAGATGAAAGAGTCGGAAGGCGACCCGAAGATAAAGGCGAGGATAAGGAGCATTCAGAGGGACATGGCGAGAAAGCGCATGATGCAGGAAGTGCCGAAGGCGACCGTTGTAATTACAAACCCGACCCACCTTGCTGTTGCGCTCATGTATGAAGAGGGAAAGATGGCCGCTCCGAAGATAATTGCTAAAGGCGCCGGCGTTGTCGCCCAGAAGATCAAAGAGATCGCAGCCGAACACAGCGTGCCGATCGTTGAGGACAAGCCTCTTGCGCGGGCGCTTTTTAAACTTGACCTGGAAACTTTTGTACCTGAAGAACTCTATGTGGCGGTAGCGAAGATACTCGCGTACATTTACAAGCTCAAGGGGAGGATATAAGTGATACGACTATTGACATTAATGAGGCAGAGGGAGGACGTGTTCATTGCCATACTGATGGTTTCGATTATCGGTGTTATGATTCTCCCGGTTCCGCCATTTTTCCTGGACGTATTCCTTTCGGTTTCCATTTCACTGTCTATTACGATAATGATCACTTCGATCTATATCAGGAAGCCTCTTGATTTTTCAGTCCTCCCCTCAATCCTGCTTATGGCCACGCTCTACAGGCTGGCGCTGAACGTCGCGTCAACGAGGCTTATACTTCTAAGAGGCAATGAGGGAGTGGACGCGGCTGGACAGGTCATAAAATCTTTTGGGAATTTCGTTGTTGGCGGCAACTACGCAGTCGGAATAATTATATTCCTTATTCTGGTAATCGTAAATTTCGTGGTCATAACAAAAGGCTCGGGCAGGATCGCTGAGGTTGCGGCAAGGTTTACATTGGACGCCATGCCCGGAAAACAGATGGCCATTGACGCTGATTTGAATTCCGGCCTTATTGATGACAAAGAAGCGAGAAGGCGCAGGGAGGAAATAGCCCAGGAGGCTGATTTCTACGGGGCAATGGACGGCGCGAGCAAATTTGTCAGAGGAGACGCGGTGGCGGGATTGGCTATCACGGCGATCAATATAGTGGGCGGGCTGATCATCGGCATCCTGCAAAAAGGTATGCCTATCGCAGAGGCCGCAAAGACGTACACAATACTTACCGTCGGAGACGGTCTTGTATCACAGATTCCGGCCCTGCTGACGTCAACTGCCGCAGGTATAGTTGTCAGCCGCGCGGGGAAAGACAGCGACATCGGAAGAGACATAACGCAGCAGGTGTTGGTAAACCCGAAGGCGCTTGTTACGGTTGCGGGTGTCTTACTGATACTCGGGCTTGTGCCGGGACTTCCGCATATACCTTTCTTTCTGATATCCGCAGGCGCAGGCGGAATGGCGTACGTGCTGACAAAGATGCCTGCTGAGGAAGAAGAAAAGACGATAATAACGGAGCCGGCTTCTGATGAGCCTAAGATAGAATCCTATCTGGAGCTTGACCCGCTCGGGCTGGAGATAGGTTACGGGCTCATACCGCTTGTTGATGAGCCGCATGGGGACTTGCTTAAAAAGATCAAGGCCATGAGAAGGCAGGTTGCAACAGAGATCGGTTTTGTTGTTGCGCCGATCCACATAAAAGACAACCTGCAGTTAAGGCCCCACGAGTACAGCTTCCTGATCCGCGGAGTGGAAATCGCGCGCGGCGAGGTAATGATGGGCAACTGGCTTGCGGTCGCATCAGGAGAGGCCGAGAAGATTGACGGCGTCCCCACGAAAGAGCCAGCGTTCGGCCTGCCAGCGTACTGGATCGAAGAAAACGACGTGGAGAAGGCGCAGTTGTCGGGGTATATGGTTGTTGACACGGCCACTGTCATAGGCACGCATGTGACGGAGCTTATAAGAGGACACGCTTGGGAGCTGCTTACAAGGGGAGAGGCGCAAAAGATACTGGATAATATTTCAAAATCATACCCGAAGATTGTCGAAGAGCTCATTCCCGCGCATATCACGCTCGGCGGCGTGCAGCGCGTGCTTCAGAATCTTTTGAAGGAGAGGGTGCCGATCAAGGACATCATAAGCATCCTCGATACACTGCTGGATTACGCGCCTAACGTAAAAGACCCTGAAGCCCTTACTGAATACGCGCGACAGGCGCTTGCAAGGACGATAACTAAACAATACCTCAATGAAGAAGGCAGGCTCCCGGTTTTTACACTGGACCCGACCTTTGAGAAAATAATGTCCCAGGCCGACAGCGGCGGCATAACACCCGATCTGATCAACAAGCTGGTGAGGAGCATTGAAAAAGTCCTTACCTCGGGAAAAATGAAAGGCATACAGCCGGTTATCCTATGCTCTCCGAATATCAGGAGATACCTCAGGAGGATAGTTGAAAGGATCTCTTCCTCGATAATTGTGCTTTCAAGCTCGGAAATCGTGTCTACTACAAATCTTGATATAAGAGGAATGGTGAAGTATGAAAATTAAAAAGTTTCAGGCGAGAAATTTCAGCGAGGCCCTTGCGCAGGTAAAGAGAGAGCTCGGCGAAGACGCCGTGATACTTTCTTCGGAAGACAAAAAGGGCGCAAGGTCTTTTGTGGAGATCACAGCTGCGGTGGATTATGACGTTGACACAAGCGGAGCGCCAGGGATTAATTCTCCGGCGCCGTTTTTCAGCAAGCCTGAACAGGGCGGAACTTCGTCTCCTTCAGTTCATAACAGCGACATCAGGGAGCTGAAGAACGAGCTTAGAAGCCTGAGGGAGAGCATAGAGATAATGAGAAACAGCGGTTTTGAAATGACGCTGCCGGAAAACAGGAGGAACATATTTTACTTCCTGCGCGAGAAATCGATCAAGGATGAATTTGCCCTCAGTATTATTGAAAGGACCAATAGTATTGAGGAGCTCGAAACGATCATGACCGACGATATGAATTCGGCGAGGCTTTTTACCAGAAAGGTCTGGGACATGTCATGTCAGTTCAGCAGAAGGATGCTGATGCTCATAGGCCCTACCGGGGTCGGCAAGACAACAACCATCGCCAAGCTCGCGTCAAAGGCGATCAAAGAGGGAAGAAAGGTCGGGATCATCGGGGTCGACACTTTCAAAATAGGGGCGATAGAGCAGATAAGGATATATTCGAAGATGATAGGGATCCCCCTTGAGGTCGTTTCAGGCACGGAAGAGCTAAAGAAGGGCATAAGGAAGCTTTCGGACAGGGACGTAATATTAATAGACACCACGGGACAGAACCCCAGGGACAATGAATACATCAGGAGTCTTAAGGATGTTTATAAAATGGGACTGCCGGTTGAAACCCAACTATTGCTGAGCGCGTCCAGCGACAATGATTTTCTCATGGAAACTCATAAGCACTACGGCGCGCTTCCCATAGATTACATTGCCTTCACAAAGACCGACGAGGCCGTGAAATTAGGATCGATATACAACCTATGCCGCATTTACAAAAAACCTGTCGCGTATATAACAACAGGGCAGAGGGTGCCGGGCAATATAGAATTTGTTGACAACAAAAAACTGACCAATCTCATATTAAGAACAGGGAGCGCATAACAATGAATATCGCTGAAGGAAAGACAATCAGGACAATAGCGGTGGCAAGCGGCAAGGGCGGGGTCGGAAAGACTAATATCACCGCAAACCTTGCGATCGGGTTAAGCAAGCTCAATAAAAAGGTGCTTATATTTGACGCGGACCTCGGGCTCAGCAATATAGACGTTGTACTTAACCTCGCAACGAAATATAACATCAAGCATCTGTTTAACGGAGAAAAGACATTAAAAGACCTTATCGTCGAAGGGCCGATGGGCATCAAGGTGCTGCCGGCCAGCTCAGGTATCCAGGAGCTTACGGAGCTGGATGAATTTCAGAGGCTCAGGCTTATAGAAGAGTTCGAGGCTTATGACGGCGACGTGGATTATCTGTTGATAGATACATCCTCCGGTATATCTACAAACGTCGCGTTTTTCTGCATGGCGGCGCAGGAGATAGTCATAGTGACATCAGCAGAGCCGACAGCGATGACCGATGCATACGCTCTTATAAAGGTCCTGTTTACCAAATACCAGGAAAAGAATTTTAAGGTCCTTGTCAATAACGTGAAAGACGCTAAAGAGGCCACCGACGTATTCTGGAGGCTTGCGACCGCCGCGGAAAAGTTCCTCAGCATATCTCTTGATTACCTCGGGTTTGTGCCGTATGACAATTTACTGCAGAAGGCAGTGCGTCAGCAAAAGGCGTTGATTGAACTTTATCCCGGAAGCGAGGCCGCGAAGAGCATAATGCAAATTGCCGATAAAATTTCCAGTGAAAACAACAATAACATTAAAGGGACACTCCAGTTTTTTCTTGGAGGTCTGTTGAGGGCCAAATGCTAAAATACAAGACAGAGATAAAAGAAGAACAGAAAGAAAAGATAATTAAGGAATTTCTGCCTTATATCAAATACACCGCCTACAGGCTTTCATGGAAGCTCCCTCCACACGTGACTATCGATGATCTGGTAAGCGTAGGCCTTATGGGTTTGATGGACGCTCTTGAGAGATTCGAACCGGGCAAGGTCAAGCTCAAGACATACGCGGAGCTGCGCATAAAAGGCGCGATGATAGATGAGCTCAGGGCCACGGCCTGGATTCCGAGGTCTATGAGAAAAAGGATTGACGAAATCAATCATGCGCGTGAAAGGCTTGAAAAGAAGCACGGCCGGATGCCTGACGATACTGAGGTGGCAAAAACACTCAAGATGCCGCTTGATGAATACTACAAGATTTTGCAATACGCGGTTTCCGCCTCGCCGATAAGGATGGAAGATTTCAAGAACACTAAATACGCTGACAGCGATTTGAATCTCTCTGAATGTATTGCCGACCCTACGGCAAAGACGCCGCTTGAGTCGCTTGAGGAAAAGGACGTGCAGGACAAGCTCGCGGGACTGATAGACACGCTGCCGGAGAAAGAAAAGCTTGTATTGTCTCTTTACTACTATGAAGAGCTTACTATGCAGGAGATCGGCAGGGTCCTGAGCATTACAGAGTCCCGTGTCTGTCAGATCCACACGCAGGCGCTTGTAAAGCTCAAGTCGAAAGTCCAGGAGCTGAGATAAAAGGCGGAAGGATGAAGTCGGAGGGCTGAAGGAAGGGATACGGCCATGGCAGTGGACGGATTGGGAAACATATACGGAACACCGGTTGTAAAGAAAGAGCAGGAGACCGAACAGACTGACCGCAGAAACCGGAACAAGGACCAGAAGAGAGAAAAGAAAAAGGAGCAGGAAGACCGGACAGAAAAAGAGGGAAGGGTGGACATCAGGATATGAGAGCTGGAGCGATAAAGTGAAGGAACCAGGGAATGATGCGGAAGGAAAATATTTTCTATCAGGAAAATATTTCCTCCGGGTAACCAAAAAATTGACGGTAAGGTTTCAGGGAGAAAATGTAAGTGGTTGATTTTACAGCAGTGAGAATGGAATCCAGGGAGAAAATTGCTGGCATCAGGCTTGCAGTATATCTCAGAGACATAAAGGATAAAAAATGTATAAAGGAATGTACATAGCGCTCTCAGGAGCAATTTTAAAGCAGAGACATATGGACCTCTTTGCCCAGAATGTTGCGAATGCGAGCACCCCGGGCTATAAAAAAGAGCGGATATCATTTAAGGACTATCTAATCCCGGTGGACAATAAACCGCCGCTGGTTACAGATGGAAGGACAATGACCGAGCTCGGAAAGGTTGAAAATGACTTTTCAAGCGGCGGTATCATGAGCACAGGCAACCCGCTTGACCTGGCAGTCAACGGTGAAGGCTTTTTTTCGCTTGAGGGGAATAAGTATACGAGGAACGGCAATTTCAAGATTGACAGCGAGGGTTACCTCGCAGCGCAGGATGGGACAAAAGTTTTCGGCAGCGGGGGCCCGATATCAGTGCAGGGAAAGAAGATCAATATCAGCACATCCGGCGAAGTATTTGTTGATGACATATCTGTCGGGAAACTGAAGATCGTTGATTTTCCGGACAAGACCACACTCAGAAAATTAAATGGCGGGGCATTTTCAACGGACATGCCCGGCGAAGAAGTTAAATCATCAGTCAGCCAGGGCTTTCTTGAGTCATCTAATGTCGACGCGGTCAAAGAGATGGTGCAGATGATAACCGCTATCAGGGAATTTGAGGCTTATCAGAAGATGATCCAGTCATTTGATGATGCGACGTCAAAAGTCACAAATGAGATGGGTAAATAAAGTTGAGCGTTTATGAAAAAAGCTATATTAGCGTCATTCCCGCAGTCAGTAAGCGGGAATCCAGTAAATAAAGAACTGGATGCCCGATTAAAAACTTCGGGCATGACAGCATTGGGAGGATAAAAAATGCAAAGGTCATTGTTCATAGCGGCGACGGGGATGGAGGCGCAGAGGCTTAATATAGACGTTATATCCAACAACCTCGCAAACGTAAATACAACCGGATTTAAAAAGAGCAGGGCTGACTTTCAGGAACTGCTGTACCAGGGACTGAAAACCCCCGGCGCGTCCTCTGCCGAAGGCGTAGAACTTCCGGTAGGGATACAGGTAGGTCTGGGCGTTAAACCTGCTGCGGTGCAGAAGATGTTTCAGCAGGGAGATTTTGTCTCTACAGGAAACAACCTTGACCTTGTGATAGAGGGGCAGGGATTTTTTAAGATATTAAAGCCTGATGGTGAAGTTGCATACTCGCGCGCAGGTTCTTTCAAGCTTGACAGCGAAGGGAAGATGGTAAACTCCGACGGATACCCCCTGGAGCCGGCAATTACAATTCCGGCCAACACACTTCAGATCACAATAACCCAGGACGGGACCGTGTCCGCGCTGGAGGCCGGAAGCTCCACGCCTACGCAGGTAGGACAGATAGAGTTGTCGCAGTTTATTAATCCGGGCGGTCTTGAGGCGATAGGTAAAAACCTTTTTCTTGAAACAGGCTCTTCAGGCGAAGCTACTTCAGGGAATCCTGGCGCAGACGGGCTTGGGTCCATTAACCAGGGTTTTCTTGAGATGAGCAACGTGAACATAGTTGAAGAAATGGTGAATATGATCGTCAGCCAGAGGGCCTATGAGTTGAATTCTAAAGTGGTACAGTCGTCGGATGACATGCTCGCAATCGCGAACAATATTAAAAGGTAGTGACGGGTAACAGGTAACGGGTAACGAGGAAAGAATGGGAAACGAAAAGTTAAGAAAAGAATTCAGAAGAAGTTGGATAGCTGTATTTTGTTTTGTTCTTCTTTTGCTCGTCACTCGTCACTCATCACTCGTTACTTCTGCCTTTGCTTCTTCCTGGAGTCCCGAAGACACTCTAAAAACATTTCTGAGGGACAACTATCCCTGGGAGACGATCGAAGTGAGCAATATCCAAATTAACGGCAGCGTGCCTGATAAAACGCCCGATATGATCGTGGTTGAAAAAGGCCCTCTCGGCAATAGCATATTCTCATATATCTTTAACGACGGGCAGAAAGTTACTGTGAGGGCGGATGTCAGGGCCTTTGAGAAGGTCATCAAAAGTAAAAGGCCTTTCAGGAAGGGATATGTCTTGAATGCTGATGACATTTATCAATCAGAGGTGGAAATCAATAAAATGCCCCAGGAAGCTGTCAGGGGGCCTGAAACGATTATTGGAAAGCCGCTTAAAGTTTCCACGGTTGCAAACGCAACGATCACTGAAAGAATGATCGAGAAAGAGCAGGTTGTAAAAAAGGGCAGCCGGGTGGCGCTCTTAATATATTCACAGGGCATAAATATTACGGCAATCGGTGAAACAAAAGAAAAGGGGTATGTAGGGATGCAGATAAGAGCAATAAATGTGTCCTCTAAAAAAGAGGTGAGAGGAGTTTTAATCGATGAAAACACGGTTAGAGTGGAACTCTGAGAAGACAGAAGTCAGAAGCAATAAGACAGAAGCAATAAGACAGGCTTTCATTGTCTGTGCTCTGTGCTCCGTGTTCTGTGTTCTGCTGAGCTGTGCCACGCCGTCGTCGATGCTGCCTCCTCCTCCGCCGAAATATGTTTATCCGTTTGAAGACGAAATGGTCAGGAGGTCTGCCAATTCCCTCTGGAGCGATTCTAAAAATATTTTTGAAGATACAAAGGCCAGGAGATTAAATGACCTGGTGACAATAAACATTGTGGAAACCCTCACCGGCTCCGGAACAGCGGATACGCAAACAAGCCGTGATTCGACCCTGGATTTCAAGCTCGAGAACTTGTTCGGAATGAACAATGATTTTAACCTTCAGAATGCCTTCTTGCTGAAGAACCTCTTTAAGGACGGTAATGTTTTTCAGCCCGAGGTCAAGAGCACATCCAAATCGGATTTCAAAGGCAAGGGGGACACAAACAGAGAGGGGAAACTTGTAGCTACAATAACCGCAAAGGTTGTAGAAGTAATGCCTAACGGGAACCTCATGCTGGAAGCAAGAAAAGAACTGACCATCAATAATGAGAAACAGATATTGGTTCTTACCGGTACAGTAAGGACGGACGATATTGATTCGGCCAACACGGTCTCAAGCACCAAAGTGGCCGACGCACAGATTTATTACGTAGGCGACGGCGTCTTGCAGGAAAAGCAAAGCCCCGGATGGTTTGTAAGAATACTCGATGGGATATGGCCGTTTTAAGGCAGTGACAAGTAACGAGTAACGAGAAAAAATGAGAAATAAAAAATTAAAAGTAGACGTTAGAACCCCGAAGACGGAAGCCGGAAAAATCCGGATTATTGCATTGTGTTTGATAACTCTTTTTCTCGTCACTCGTTACCCGTCACTTGTCACTGTTGTTAACGCTGACCGCATCAAGGACATTGCAAGCTTTGAAGGGGTCAGGGACAACCAGATGATAGGTTACGGTATTATTATCGGCCTTGACGGGTCAGGAGATAAAGGGCTGACAGCGGCGCAGGGCATTGTAAATATGCTCAACCGGATGGGACTTTCAATTAATGCAAGGGACCTTCAGTCAAAAAATATAGCGGCAGTTGTGATTACCGCAACGCTCCCGCCTTTTGCAAAACCCGGGATTAAGGTTGACGCGCTTGTTTCGACCATCGGTGACGCAAAGAGTATTCAGGGCGGCACGCTGCTTCTTGCCCCCATGAAGGGACCTGACGGCAAGGTATACGCACTTGCACAGGGACCTGTTTCCATAGGTGGTTTTGCTGCGTCAGGCGAAGGCGCGACAGCCCAGAAGAACCATCCCACAGCGGGGAAAATTCCCGAAGGGGTAATTATTGAAAAGGAGCCGCCGTTTAATCTCGGAGACGGAAATAATATCAGGCTGTTTCTCCACAAGGCGGATTTTACTACCGCGGATGCTGTTTCAAAAAAGATAAATAATGTCCTGAACGGTAATTATGCTGTTGCTGTGGATTCATCGGCAATAAAATTGTCCGTACCACCGGACTTTAAAAGCAACGTTGTAGGATTGATTACGAAAGTTGAAACACTGGATGTGAAAATCGACATGCCCGCAAAAGTTATAATTAATGAGAGGACTGGGACCATTGTAATGGGCGATAATGTAAAGATATCGCCTGTTGCCATCGCGCACGGATCGCTTACAATTGAAATTAAAGAGACACCGCAGGTTTCACAGCCTCTGCCGTTTGCGCCTGACCAGGCAGCGACTGTCACGGTTCCGAGGACTGATATTGCAGTCAAGGAACAAAAGGGATCGCTCATTGAGGTTTCCGGTGTTACTTTAGGCGAAATAGTAAGGGCGTTGAATGCGCTCGGAGTTACGCCTCGCGACCTGATATCCATACTTCAGGCCTTAAAGGCCTCAGGGGCATTAAAGGCTGAACTTGAGATAATATAAGTAAATGATTAAGTCATTAAGGAGAATAAGTTGGACGGACTGAGTCTTGAACAGATTAATCTTAGTAATCTGAATACCGTACATAAAGACAAGAAGGCTGATATTAAAAAAGTCGCAAAGGAAATGGAGTCCCTTTTTGTGTATCAGCTTCTCAAAGAAATGAGAGAGACAACAAAAGGCATTTCCGACGAGGAAAATAATTCGCTCGGCAATGATACATACATGAGCCTTTTTGATATGGAAGTGTCAAAGGCCTTAGCTAATAAAGGATTCGGCATTCAGGATGCGATAATGAAATGGCTTGAGAGAATGCCGGATACAGCGAAAGCAACTGAGGAAATAAAGAAGTGAAAAATGCAGCTAAAGATTTTCTTGAATGTGCCGATAAGAGAATCAAAAGGTGTAAAGAAAATTTACACATATCGGTTAAAACATTAAGAAAGGGGGTAGAAGATGAGAATAGACGGAAATAACCCGATTGATAACAAGGACTTGTTTAAGGTCCAGGAGTCTGCCGGAAACCTGAGTGCTGAAAAGAAACAGGACGTTGAAAAATCGGACGCCGAAAAAGACAAAATAAGTCTTTCAGGAAAGTCAAAGGAGATAGGTGATCTTAAGGCTGCAATTGATCAACTGCCTGACGTAAGGACAGAAAAAGTTGATGCACTCAAGCAGGCACTTGACACGGGAACATACAACATTGACGCAAGGAAGATAGCACAGAAGATTCTGGAAGAGATATGACACCTGACAAAGCGATTGTAAGTATATTGAGGGAGCAGGTTAATACCTATAAGACACTTCTCGAACTCCTTAAAAAGGAGAGACTGTGTCTTGTAGATATTAATCCTGATAAGATCGAGGAGATCTCAAAGGAGAAAGACACGGTTGTAATGAGGTTGAGGCTCCTTGAGGAAGAACGCGTAAGGCTGATAAAAATATATTCCCAGGACAGCGGCCTTACCGGCAGCATGAACCTGGAAGAGATGGCAAGGCATACAGGGGACAGCACATTTTCAGTATTGCGCTCACAGATGTTGTCTCTTCTTCAAAGCATAGAAGAGATGAACCGGTTTAACAGCATCCTGATAAACCGTTCACTTAAATACATCAAGACGACCGCCAGTTTTTTTAATTCATTTACAGCCAATCATATATCACAAACTACAGGCGTCCTCTTATCAAAGGAGACTTAGATGTCCCTATTAGGACTTTTTGATATAGGCAAATCCACAATCTTTGCGAGCCAAACCGCCCTTAACGTAGTCAGTAACAATATAGCCAATGTTAACACGCCCGGGTACAGCCGTCAGGAGGCTGTACTTGAGGTGTCCAACGCCGTTCAGTACAGAGGCGATTATATTGGCACCGGGGTGACCACCTCGGAGGTAAGAAGGCACTATGACAAGTTCATTCACCTTCAGCTTATCGGTCAGAATCAGAGTTATGGAAGATCGTACTCCCTTGATCAGGGATTGAGTCATATTGAACAAATATTTAATGAGGCCAAGGGATTGGGATTATCCAATTCACTTCAGAAGTATTTTAATGCCTGGCAGGGCCTTGCAACGACCCCTGAGTCACAGGCGCAAAGGGCGGTATTGCTTCAGCAGGGAAAGGCTCTTGTACAGAATGCAAAACAGATAGAAAGAGACGTCCTGGATGCATTGGAAAACGTAAATGACGAAATAGGGAATGTAGTTGACCGTGTAAATACTATTACGTCGAAGATCGCGCAGTTGAATGAAAAGATCGCACAGATAGAAGGCGGAATGACCACCGAGCAGGGGAGTTACATGAGAGATCAGAGGGACAAGCTGCTTTCCGACCTTGGCGAATTAATAGATTATTCATGGTATGAAGACAATAATAAAAGTGTAACGATCATAGTAGGAGGCAAGAGCCTTGTATCACCCTTGAAGGCGTTTGAGCTTTCCACATCCGAGGACATTGACGGGAATAAGAGCGTGACTTTTAATGGAGAAGATATAACATCCGTATTCAATAAAGGGCAGCTCGGAGGATACATTGACGTCAGGGATGATATTAAATCAAATACCTTACATGACGTGAGAACTCTGGTAGCGTCAATAATTAAAGAAACAAACATCCAGCACCGTGCGGGCTTCGGCCTTGACAGCTCAACCGGCAATGACTTTTTTGACGCCTTGCAGATATACACACGCGATTATTCATCAGGGGGATATATATCTTCAGCAACCGTTACCGATCCTTCAGCCCTCACACTTGATGAATACAATATAAATTTTGCTGATGCGTCAAGCTATGAAGTGTATAACAATCAAACAGGGGCGCTTGTAACATCAGGTGCGTATACTCCCGGGAACCCTATTTCTTTCGGCGGAATCCAGGCGGTTGTCGATGGCGCTCCCGCAGCAGGCGACAGCTTTTTAATAAGCCCTCTCACTGGTGTGATTGAAAACTTCAATGTGGCAATCTCGGATACAAACAAGATTGCAGCGGCGTCTTCCAATTTGACCCTGCCCGGCGACAACACGAATGCGCTCGCCATGTTCCAGTTGTCTCAAACCGGCATTTCGGACCTCAGCGAAGCCACCTTTAATGCTTATTACAGCGGAATTGTTTCAAATGTCGGGGTCGTGAGCCAGGCCGCATCCGACAGCCTTACGTATGATAATAATTTACTCTTTGAGTTACAGAAGAAAAGGGAAGAAGCCTCAGGCGTTTCCATGGATGAAGAAGCAGCCAATCTTGTAAAGTATCAGCACATGTATGAAGCAGGGGCGCGGATACTGAAAATGACGGATGAATTACTGGATACGATAATTAATTTATGAGAATTACATCTTTTGCAATATTCAATCAGATGACAAGGTCCTTACAAGAAAGACTGAGGGACTTGTCTGTTTATTCCGACAGGTTATCTTCAGGCAAGAAGATAAATAAACCTTCAGACGATGTCTTCGGCATGATGAAGTCAATGGATTATAAGGTAACGATAAACGAGATTGACCAATATAGGAAAAACATTGATGAGGCTGACAGCCAGTTAAGCCTGACGGATAATATAATGGATTCCGTCGCTACTGCATTGACGCGCTCACGCGAGCTTGCCGTGCAAACTTCTACAGGCACTCAATCTGCTGAAGACAGGCAAGCTGCTGCAGCGGAAATTGAGAACCTGAGAAATGAAATTTCCAGGCTGGCCGGGACCAAATTCAGGGACATATATATATTCTCAGGTTATAAAACGGATACCGCGCCGTTTGACGCTGGGTATAACTATCAGGGAGATTCAAGCTCAATGGATGTCCTTATTGACAGAAATTCTACTGTTGCTATGAATGTTACAGGGGATGTTGCGTTCAGATACGGAGGGGTATCATTCATGAAAACCCTTGATGATCTGTACACTGCTCTTATGAATAATAAATTAAAGAAAGCAAACCCGGCAGACCCTTTAGAGTCGCCCGGAATACAGGAATCTATCACGTCTCTTGATAATGCAATCGGACAGGTTGCGAATGTGCGCGCGGACGTCGGCGCGAGAATGAGTTATCTTGAGGGGCTGAAAAGCACACACGAAGACAGAGATCTTACAATGAAGACTCTGCTGTCAAATACCGAAGATACGGACATCGCGGAAACTGTAAGTGAGATAACAAAGATACAAGTTGCCCTTGAATCACTCAGGGTCTCGGGTGCGAAGGTAATATCACAGTCGTTGCTGGATTTTTTACAATAGCCGATAGCTGTCAGTCGATAGCTATCAGCTTATAAAGGAGGCAGGATGCTGGTATTGACAAGGAAGTCAGGTGAATCAATAAACATCGGCGATGATATTACCATCACGATTGTCGAAATAAAAGGTAATTCCGTCAGGCTGGGGATCAATGCTCCAGCCAAGCTTAGAATATACCGAAAAGAACTTTACGAAAAAATCAAGAAGGAAAATCTGATGTCATCAAGCCACTCCATGGATGAATTTCAAAAGATCAATAAAGTGTTGAGGTCAAAATGATTAAATTCGGCACAACGAGGTTTGGAGATTTAGAGGTAACAGAAGAAAAGATTATAACTTTTCCTGATGGGATGGTTGGTCTCCCGGACTTGAAAAGGTTTGTTCTTATTGACCACAAAGACACCCCGCTTAAGTGGCTCCAGTCTTTTGACGATCCCGACATGGCTTTCATAGTTGCATCACCTGAGTTTGTTACGGCTGAGTATCCATTGAATTTAGATAGGACGGTAAGAGAATTCATCGAACTTGAAAATGATGACGACCTTGTTGTGCTTGTAATTATGAGAGTCAGCGGGGAGGATGTAATAGCCAACTTCCAGGGGCCGTTGATAATTAACGCACGTAATATGAAGGGCGTACAGATCATCCTCGACAGTCCTGATAAGTTTATCCGGAAAAGCTGATTCACCAACATACCCTATCAACACCAGTCCTCTTTTAACGCATTACCTCCCGGAATTTATCCTCGGTTATGACGTTTAATTAGAGTCCGTCCCTGCCCGGAATAAAGCAACCCGTTCCAGGTAATATTGATTTTTTTTACCGCAATAGATTTTTCAAAACTGATAAAAATATTTACAGTCGGGGCTAAAGTTTTTCAAAAAACATCCGATAAGAAATCTAAAGAAAGGCGACGGTCAAGAAAGGAGGCAAGAACTAAAAGACCCAACCCTTAAAAGTTGTAACAGCGGGATTTGCCCGCATAAATTTGGTAAGGAAACCAAGCAGTCGTGAGTCATTAAAGACTGATGACTGAAAATCAAGGAGGAAGAAAAATGAGTTTAATAGTCAATACAAATTTATTTGCTCTCAATGCACAGAAGAACGTATCAAAAGTTCAGACCGGCCTCGGAACATCCGTAGAAAGACTGTCCTCAGGTTTAAGAGTCAATTCAGCAAAGGACGACGCAGCAGGTCTTGCAATCTCAATGAAACTGACTTCACAGGTCAGAAGCCTTAATCAGGCCATCAGAAATGCGCAGGACGGTATTTCCGTTGTGCAGACTGCTGAAGGCGGAATGAATGAAATCCACAACATCCTCATAAGGATGAGAGAACTCGCGCAACAGGCTTCAACCGGCACTTTAGCAACCAGTGACAGGACCGCTCTAAACAACGAGTTTGCGGATCTGAAGAGTGAAATCACGAGGATTTCAGACACAACCGAATTTAACGGCCTTAGTCTGCTGGATGGAACTTTAAGCGCTAACGGCGTGTCCTTACAGGTCGGCATCAATAATACCGCCAATGACAGGATATCAGTAAGCGGCTCCACTTTCTATGATATTGATGCATCATCGATAGGACTCACAACAACAAACGTATCCAGTATCGATACGGCTGCCAATGCACAGTCCATGCTGACAATTGTAGACAGCGCAATAGCTACTGTTTCTACAAGAAGAGGCACTCTGGGCGGTGTTCAGAACAGACTCGGTAGCACCATCGCAAACCTTGGAATCGCGGCTGAGAACCTCTCGGCAGCAAATTCAAGAATTGTAGATGCTGATTTTGCTGTTGAAACGGCAAACCTTACAAAGAGCCAGATCATATTACAGGCAGGTATTGCTGTCCTTGGACAGGCAAATACGCTTCCGCAGTATGCTCTGCAACTTTTGAGATAATTAAGTAAGTATTCAGGGGCGGGGTAAAACTTACCCCGCCCCTGAATAAAAGAAGGTGGAGAAATGATTGAAGACATAGTTAAAACAAATAATTTTAATAATGCTTCAACGGTAGATACCAAGTTCAAAAATAATTCGGACACTGCAAATAAGAAAGCTGAAAAAACAGATAATGCGGAACATGTAAAAGACTATGCTAATAAAAGAGTACAAGAGGCTATTGAACATATTGTCAAGTCAGCGGGTTATTTTAACCGTAAAATCAAAGTTGAAGTCGATCAAGATACCGTGGTCGTAAAGGTAATAGATGGAGATACCGGAGATGTTATCCGTCAGATACCGCCGAAAGAACTTATTGAACTATCAAAAAATGCAAAAGATCTAAAAGGTCTCCTGATAAACAAGGAGGGTTAATAATATGTCGTCATTTACTATTGGCGGCCTTAGCACAGGCATAGACTACAATGGTTTAATTTCCAAGCTTATTGAAGCCAAGAGCCAGCCGATTAAATTATTACAGACGAAAAAAACTTCGTATAACGATAAGATATCAAAATATAACAGTCTTTCCTCAAAACTTTCGAGCCTTAAAAGCGCTGCTGAAAAATTAAAGACCTCTGCAAATTTTTATGCCAAGGCTGTTTCGGTAAGCGATTCCACTGTCTTAGAGTCTACAGTTACCAGTTCTGCCGCAGTCGGAAGCTACGCAGTTACCGTTGCAAGCCTTGCATCTGAGGAACAGGAAGTGCATAGCGGAGTAACAGCGTCAACTACGGTGATCAATAACAGCGGAAGCTCCAAGGTATTTCAGTATACATATGCAGGCACACAACGAAGCCTTACCGTTGCTAACGGGACCACGCTTGAAGGGCTTAGAGATCTTATAAATGATGATACGAGCAATCCCGGCGTTACAGCAACAATTATTAATGACGGGGTCGGGGTGTCACCTTACAGACTTATAATTAAGGGCAATAGTTCCGGCGCTACAAAAACTATAACGGTTGACGCCGGTACTACTCTTGACGGCACCGGCGGTACCACAGATTTCATGGCATCAACTTTTACTCAGAAAAAGACCGCGGCAGATTCCGATATTACAATAGACACTCTTCAGATTAAGAGAAGCACAAATTCCATTACGGATGTAATATCGGGAATGACCATTAATTTAATAAAAGACGGTGGCGTATCAAGCAAAATAACAGTGACTGCAGACAGAGACGCTATTAAGAAGCAAATAAATGATTTTGTTACGGCCTATAACGAGGTTGTAAATGTTATTTCCAGTAATGCATCTTATGATGCTACCACAAAAGTAAGCGGTGTATTTTTAGGAGAAAGAACAGCAAGCAGTATTCAGAATAACTTAAGGAGCATCATATCAAGCACAATATCGGGTCAGCCGGATGATATGAATATACTGTCACAACTTGGTATAACAACGAACAGTAAAACAGGCAAACTGGATGTAAATACCAGCACTCTGGATACAAAACTTTCTTCCGATCTGGATGATGTTGCGGCCTTCTTTACAACAGCGTCAACCGGTATCGCAAATCAAACGTATACATATATAACCAACATTACAAGCACAGTTGACGGCTCTTTAACCCTCAGGGCAAAAGGCCTGCAGGATCTTATCACGGATATTGATGATACTGTGAAAAATATGCAATACAGGCTGGACAAGGAAGAAAGCGATCTGGTGCGTAAGTTTACTGCGCTGGAGTCCCTTGTCAGCGGTTACAGCACGATAGGAAATTATTTGAATCGTATAGCTTAGGAGGCATTTTTAATGGATATTACAGGTTACAAGAAAACGGTTCTTGCGAATACAGACAGGGTGCGGATCATATTGATGCTTTATGAAGGTACGTTAAATCATATGAAAATTGCAAAACAGAAAATCGAGAGGGGAGACACCTTATCAAAAGGAATTCATATAAGTAAGGCAACATTAATAGTCACCGAACTTTCTAATGTGCTGGATATGGAAAAAGGAGGAGAGATATCCGTGAATCTCAGACGCCTTTATACATATGTCCTTCAGCGTCTTCTTTATGCAAATCTGAACAACGATGTAGCTGCACTGGAAGAAGCTGAAAAAATCATTGGCACGATAAAAGACGGCTGGAAAGAAATGATAAAGGGATTAAAACAGCAGGAGGTTGCAGTAGGGGTTTGAATTCAAACTGGAAAACACTTTCGGTATGTTCTATATAAGTCATTATATTGACGATACTTACCCAAAATATCCTTCCGAAATAAAAGACAGCTTTGTGTATCTATAAAGCTGTCTTTATTTTATCCGTACTTTCATGCAGTTAAATAACCTTACCTTTGCATATTACATTTTCTTTGTTTTGGCAAGATATTTGCGATATTACAAGTAGTGCTTACATTGCGAAAAATATTATTAGAAAATAAACAGTTGCCAGAACTACGATTATATTCGATGAGTAACGGCATGTTTTTTGATTTGTCAGTAGATACATTATTCGAGAACGATATCTCCTATGAATACTAAGACAGGCGACTATTACAGGCAGGAAAGAAGAGAAGTTGAAGCGCTTATCCCTCAAGATACCATGAGGGTTTTAGATGTAGGTTGTGGAGAAGGTAACTTTGGCAAAAGACTTCTTGAGAGAGGGGTCAGAGAAGTTGTAGGCATAGAGGTTAATCCGGATGCAGGCATTAATGCCAGAAAGAATCTGTCAAGCCTGATAAGCGGCAATATAGAAGATATGGAGCTTGATTTTGACGAGGGATATTTTGATTGCATAGTGCTTGCTGACATTTTGGAACACCTGAAGGACCCTTTGCTAACACTAAAAAAACTCAAGAAATATGTTTCTGCTTCAGGCGTTATTGTGGCAAGTATACCTAATATCAGATATTGGGGAATCGTCAACATGCTGATAGAAGGGCATTGGAAGTATGGAGAATACGGCATCCTTGACAAAACGCATTTAAGATTTTTCACTAAAAAAGAGATGGAGAAACTTTTTGCAGACGCAGGATTTCAGGTAACAGATATTAATGCAAATATTGACCCCAGGTATTATAAGCTTAATAATACTTCTTCGGGAGAGATAGCATTTGGAAAGGTATTACTGAAGGACCTCGCAGAGGATGATATAAAAGACCTCTTTGTAGTCCAGTATCTTATAAAAGCTATGCAGGGCAGACCGACGACTTCAGGAAATACATCTCAACAGCCAGATCAGATTGATACGGGCAAAAAAGGATTAAAAAAAATCGCGATTGTCAGGGGGGCCAATCTGAATAAATGGGAGATGCAGAATTATGAGCCGCTGTCAGACAGATATAACCTTACCGCTTATACTACAATACAGACATGTTTTGACACGACCCAGATCAGGATACCTGTTATAAAGCTTCCATTCCAATCACAGGGACTCTTGCTGAATATGCTGGGACTTGAAGATCAGCTTGCAGGAACAGACCTGGTTTTCTCAGCGGACATAACATATCAATTTTCAGCCCAGGCCGTGCAGGCCAAGAAATTGTATGGATGTAAAGTTGTATGTCTGGAGTGGGAAAATATACCCTTCAATTATGAGGAATATGAAGCTGTTCGCAATATTAAAGAAACGGTAAGAAAACATGCCGATCATTATATTGCAGTTACAGAGCGCGCCATGGAGGCGCTCATGATTGAAGGCATTCCTTCTGAAATGATAGATGTAGTTCCCATGGGGATTGACCTGAAAAGATTCAGGCCTCGAGAGGAAGATGTATTAAGGGACAGGGAATGCATCGGAATAAAGAAAGATGAAATAGTGGTCCTTTTTATCGGAAGGATGGTATGGGAAAAAGGCGTATATGATTTTGTTCATGCCGCAGCGAGAATTCTACGCGACAGATCGTTGAACAGGCTTCCAGTCAGATTTCTTATGGTGGGGAAGGGATCCGAATTCTACGGTGTGCAGGAGCGTGCAGCGGCATTAGGTATCTCCGGCAGGTTCACGTTCATAGAGGAGTATCCATATCATGAAATGCACAAGCTGCATAATCTCGCTGATATATTTGTCCTGCCGAGCATATCCATAAGAACATGGCAGGAACAGTTCGGCATGGTGCTGATAGAGAGCATGGCATGTGGAAAACCAGTGGTCTCCACATATTCCGGCTCAATACCTGAAGTTGTCAGGGAAGCGGGTATTCTTGTTCAATCAAATGATCATATCTCACTTTATAATGCGATAGGAAAATTGATAAGCGACAAAGAGCTCAGAGAGAGTATCGGTAAAAAGGCATTGGCGAGGGCGGAAACTGAATTTGATTCTGAAAAAATTGCTGAAAAGGTCAGGGAGATTTTTGAAAAAGTTTTAAACAAGCAGGCGCCGGAGGACCGTATCAGGACAATTTATGCAGAAGGACTGCAATGCTGGAAGGATGGAAATAAGGAGGATGGATTTCAACTGGTCTGTAAGGGCTTCTATGAGGACCCTGACAACAAGACTGTTCTGGATTCACTCGTAAGGATGGGAACGGAAGCCGGGAAATTGAATGCTGTTGAAAACGCCTTAAAAGAATACCTCAACTATCATCCGGCTGATCTGGATGCCCTTACGGTATTAGCAGAAATTTTATTGCGGTTGGGAAGCCCCGACCAGGCAGACGCAGAATTGAAAAAAGTATTTCTGTTCGATCCGGGAAATCAAAAGGCTGCCGCATTGATGGATAAAATAAGAGCATAGGTAGGATAAGATTTTCACATTTATGCCTGCCACCAAGCCATTGTTCGGTTTAACTAAACAAAATGTGTATAAGATTTAAGAAATGAAGACATTACCGGGAGCAGGCGTCACTAAATTGACGTGAATCCCATTTTGCAAGATAAGAGAAAGAACTTCAATCAAGATCATCCTGCAACAAGTTAAAGTCAATATATTAATTAGTTAGAAGTAACATCCTGTTTATTTCCTCTTCAATCACATTTCTGGCAAAGGAATTGCAATCACATCACGGTATGATTTCTTTATTTGAAAAGTGAGAAAGCATAACTACATGAAAATGTCATAGCAGTTGTCTATTAATAAATATTGAAAGGGGAGCTAATGGAAAAAACAGTTATCGAAAAAGAGACAGAAGCAGGTATTTCAGGCAGGATAAAAACCATATCGCTGCTTTATGACGGTGCGCTAAATTTTCTGAAGATCGCAAAGAAAAAAATGGAACAGGGCGATTCATACGGAGCTGAACAGTATATCAAAAAAACCTCGGCGATCATAAGGGAGCTTGCGGGTTCATTAAACATGGAAGGCGGCGAGATAGCGCTGAATTTAAAAAGACTCTATGATTTTGTGCTCAATAGCCTTCTCCTGGCCGAACAGCAGAAAGATATCGTTGCAATTGAAGGCGCGGAGAGGGTGATCATGATATTGAGAGACGCCTGGAAGGAAATAGATAAAGGTAATGTCTAAAAAGAGAGATTAAGTTTTGAAAAGTCTTATAGAAAAAATCGCAAAATCAAAGAAGGCGGACGAACTTGTTAGAACTTATTCCGAGGCACAGACCGGATGTCCTGTGACATATTATTATTTTTTGATGGTTTTCGTGAACTCATGAAGGGATATGATGTAGTGAAAATATATAAAGACCACATCTTCCCTTACAGGATCGATAAATACGTTAACTATAAATACGAAATGGTCTGGTACTTCCGCTTTATGCCGAAGCCGGTTTTCCGCTGGTTTGAGAAGCGGCTGGGATGGCACACAATGGCGGTGGCAAAGTTGAAGGAAAGCTAAATGAACATGAGAGAACTTCTGGATATGCCGTGGTTTTGTTTTACCCCGTCTATAGCATGTAACATTAAATGCTCATACTGTTCCCAGTCGGATGTCAGAACGAATACAATATCAACCGACTTGTTACAGGACAAGACCCTGCTCGACTTCATCAGCTATATACCCCCGACGCATCTGTTTATCAGCGGAGGAGAACCGCTGATACTTCCGGGCATGAGAGAATTCGTTAATTTTGCCTCCGGATACGGACACAAGATTTCCTTTGACACCAACCTGTGCATACCGCTAAAGAAGCTGGAAGATTACCTGTCTTTCTGGAGTCCTGAGTCCATGTGCTATTGGAACATCAGTCATAACATGGTGTGTGATATCAAATTGGAATACATAAATGGTAAATCCGAGTTCCTGGGTGCAGAATCCGTTGTCGAATTCATTAACAGGGAAATTATACAAAAAGGCCATGAGTTGACTAATTACAGAAAATTTCAGGAGGTGGAAAAGTTTTTAGCACGGAGAGATAAAGTGAATTATTACAAGAACCACGCCGCAGAGAAGAAAGAAGGGAATATGAATATTATCAGAAAGATTGAACTCGAATGTATTAATGACTTTAAGAAGTACTCAGAATGGCAGGACCTTTATATGGACTCCAGTACAGGGCGGTTAATACCCAATACGGAAATATGGGCAAGCGGAGAGCGTATTATCAGGATAAATTCCCTCGGATGCAAAGGCAATGAACTGGAGAGCGGCATTCCTGTTGTAGGTTTTTTCGGGGACAGCGCTACATTCGGCGCAAGCTTTTCAGTGGACAGCTGGCCCCAGCATCTGAACATAAGGGGGTGTCAGCCGCTCAATGCCGCTGTTGAAGGCTACAACCTGGACAGGGTCCTTGAGAGATATAAGGAACTTAATAAAATAGTGAACTTTGCCTGTGTAGTAGGTTACACGGGATGGCACAATATTATTTACGGCGAATCAAGTGAAGATTACTGGCGTTCCAAGCTCGACATCCTTGCAGGCGAGCACGTCCTCGCTTTCTGTACGCTGGCAACTTGTTTGACCGACGAATGCAAGCAGAAAGGGATAGAGTCCCTTTTATGCACCGACAGTCCCAGAAAAGATTATGCCAACTATTTTGAGTACAATCTTGAAAGTTTGAACAGGAGATATTTTAATTTCTGGTGCAATATGGAGCCATCACTTGAAAATATTCGGAAAGTTGTAGACGGGGTGCGTAAATATAATGATTTCCTCAGAAGATATTGTTTGGAACGTGGATATATTCTAATTGACCTTCATTCATTCATGCTTCCAGAAAGTTACGAGGAAATACCAAATGATTTCTACGATGTTTGTCATCCTCGCCCCTCAGCATATGAAAAGATTGGAAGATACATCGGAAGAGTAATTGATGAGCCTTTAAAAAACTTACTTCAGATCAGGACAGATAAGTTTTTCATTGATCCAGTGAATCCTGTGTCACATCCCGGGTCTTTCGGAATTGCACGGAAAGATAAGACCATTTCTTGTAATTATCGGGGCGATGATGAGGACCTGAGGAAAAACATTTATCCTCTTTGGTGAGCCTAATGTCAATAATCTATGAATCTGTAAAAAAATTCTATGAAGAAATACCGTTCAATTATGAGGAAAGCGCTTCAGAACAGGCTGAGACAATTCGCAGAGTGAATCAGATTGAAGCTTATCTGCCGCTTGCCCGCCGTCTTTCTGAAAACCCTGGCGCCCAAATATTGGAAATCGGCTGCGGCACAGGATGGTTCAGCAATTCAGCAGCTTACTGGTACGGCGTTAATGTGCTGGGAGTTGATTGCTGTTTAAAGGCTGTCGAACAGGCGCGGGCCACATCTGAGGAACTGAACGTAGCTGACAAGGTCCAAATTATCTGCCATGACCTCTTTGAACTTCCAAAGATTGTTCAAACAGAGTTTGATGTTGTTAATTCACTCGGCGTCCTGCATCACACAAAGGACTGTTTTGAGGGACTTAAAATTGCTGCTTCCATGTTAAAGAGCGGGGGGTATTTGAATATAGGTCTGTATCACAGATTCGGAAGACATGCTTTGCTCGAAATGTTTCGTCCGATAAGAGAACGCCTGCTGCATGCTGATACCCCGTCACAAAGAGAGGAGATCGAGCGCGAGGGGTTTGAACTATGGAAGAATCTGCACAATAAGCCGTTCAGCGACGTATTTCTCAAATCGTGGTACAGGGACCAGTGCCTCCATCCACACGAGACGCAATGGACATTGAAGGACGTTCTGGAATGGTTCGGCGAATGCGGCATTCAGCCGATAAATACGAGCCTGGATCATTTCAGTGAGGACCCATGTTGGGACAGGCTTGTTGAGACGGAGCATGAACAGTATGAACTTGGGCGCAGAAGGCTTCTCTTTGAGAAAAAGTTTTTCCCGGGGTTTTTTGTAGTAGGCGGCATAAAGACCAGGGACTTAAGATCCTGCAGACATAGTATCAATCGGGATGATACACAGAACAAGGTCGAACCGAACAACAAAGAAGAATCTGATGCCGTCTCGGGCCATCATGCGGTTTTCAGTCTTTTTAAATGCTCGGGTGACAAGCCGGGCAATGGCTGGCTGCATGATTTCCTTGGTGTCCGGACAAGAGAAACCTTTTTTAATAATATGGAGAATTACGACCCTTCCTCTTATCCTGATTATGACGAGCAGTACTTCGAATGGACAGATGTGCTTGAGGCTGCCTGCTCATCAAGTGGAAGGTTTGTCATGATCGAGTTGGGGGCCGGGTGGGGCAGGTGGCTGATCAGGGCGGCAACCGCCCTTAGAAAAATAAATCATATCCCCAGTCTGCTTATCGGTGTTGAGGCAGAACCTGATCATTACAGGTGGATGGTACAGCACTTTTTGGACAACGGCATTGACCCTGACAGTCATCAGCTTATTGAAGCTGCCGTCTCAGACAGAGACGGGAACGTGATGTTTTATACAGGCAGGGCGGACGAATGGTATGGTCAGGCAATAGCGGGGAAAATTACGGCATCATCTTCAGCAAAAGATATCAGGTCTGTCAGTCTTAACACTTTACTGGCTCCGCTGGACTCAGTGGACCTGATCGATCTCGATGTACAGGGGGAGGAACTGTCGGTACTTTCAGCCGCTTCAGCGGAGCTGGACAGGAAAGTGAAAAAAGTCCACATCGGAACACATAGCCTCCAGGTGGAAAAGGGGCTTCGCGCCATGTTTGGCAAGATGGGCTGGATTTCGGTATACGACTTCCCATGCGGCGGCACAAGTACAACGCAATACGGGGACATAATTTTTCTGGACGGCGTTCAGACATGGATTAATCCTAAGTTGTTAAAGCACAGCCAGCTACCGGACACGGTCATTAAAATAATGGGGGTATCATTTCTGGAGGAGACGGAGTCTAAACCTGAACTGCTACGTGTGATACCGAGGATCAACAAATACATAGGGATGGGGAAGACAGGGTTTGCTTCAAGGATTATAAAAGCGGAGCTTGGCTGCTTTGACAAGGCGTTGCCTATATTATTAAAACTGGATATGAAATAAATTGAAAGGTGATAGAATGAACCGTCAGTTAAAAGTCAGCTTTGTCGTCACGGCCCGTAACGACGACCACAGCAGCGATGCCAAACCCGGGATGCAAAATCACTGTACCCTTAATCACGGGATCATGAATGCTTGATTTAACTACCCAGCCGGAGATATTCAGCCCTGCACAGGCTTACTGGAACCAGCGTTTTGAATTGCGTGCTTTGAGAGACAGGATACTTAAGCTTTCCGATGCCATAGACTACAAGGGGGACTTAAGTCCGAATCAGTGGGCGCAATTGATGGCTGTTGTGCTTGAGTTCAAGCCTGACATCATTCTCGAACTTGGTCGTCATCACGGCAATTCAACGTGCGCATTCACAGAAGCTGCCAATCATTTAAATAAAGAAGGACCGGCCTGCCGGGTCGTAAGCATATGTCTTTCAGATTATTGGGAAAAGATCACTCAATGGAGAATACTGCGGGAAACAGGCGAGGAATGGTTCAGGCCGCTTACGGTAATAAGAGGAGATATCCTGACTTTTGATTTTGGATCTGTTTTAAAGGGCGCGGAGCGGTGCCTGGTTTTCTGGGATGCGCATGGATATGACGTTGCTGAATGCGTCCTCGGCAGAATTTTGCCGCAGATCGCAGGGACACCCAATATGGTAATCATGCATGATCTGTCTGACGCGCGTTATATTCCGGCTGAAAGCTCTGAATATGGCGATAACGGCATATGGAAGGGAAATGACTGGTCAGGCCCGCGGGTAAGACTTGGGAACATTAATTCCGCAGTGGAGCAGGCAGTCTCAATTGTAGACTTTGTATCAAGAAACAACATTGTATTTGATTCTGCCGACCATGCATTGAATATGGAAATCGGAAAAGACCCGGCAAGGCATAAAGAAATGCTGGATGTGCTCGGAAATGATTTGTTCTCGCTTGGCGCCCATTGGTTCTGGTTTACATTGAACGAGAGAAAAGGGCCTTTGACATTTCCTCATTATCAGGCGGACGTCAGCAGGAATTATTACGAAACGAATATATTCGAACATGTCCGTATACTCGATGTCTCCCTCAGAGACGCGGTCCTGTCGGAACCCCGGCTTTCGCAAATTATACGGAGAGTAAATAATTATCTGAAGATGGGAAAAATAAATCTGGCCCTGAGGATTGCAGAAAAGGAGCTTGGAAATTTCAGGGAATCATCAGAAATATTATCGGGTATCAGGAGATTGGACGGGGATACATTGCCTGACTCAAAAGAGAGGTGCGAAAATGATTAACGGCAGCAGGGACATAAAAATGAGCATCGTGGTTACAGCGCGTAACGACAACCACGGCGGCGGCTTCATCCACAGGATGCAGATATTCGTCAATGGATTGCTGGCCCAATGCGAGAGGCATAAACTCATGGCGGAATTGATTATCGTTGAGTGGAACCCGCCAGTGGAAAAACCCCGGTTGTCTCAAGCGCTGATATGGCCTGATAACAGTGGCTTCTGCACTGTCAGGATCATTGAAGTGCCCCCGGCAATACATAATCAATATAAGTATGCCCATAAGCTGCCGCTGTACCAGATGATCGCCAAGAACGTCGGGATGAGGAGGGCACGAGGCAGGTTTATTCTTGCAACAAATATTGATGTCCTGTTCAGCGATGAGCTTATGCACTTTTTGGCAAAGGCTGAATTGAGGGAAGGCGTCTTATACAGGATTGACAGGACGGATGTGCCGGAAGACGTGCCCTTGCAAGCGACAATCGACGAACAGCTTAATTATTGCCTGGAAAATATAATCAGGATTAATTGCAGGGAAGGCACGCTCCAGAAGTTGACGGGACGATATTATCCAAGCTACGGCCAGATAGACGTTGTGCTGACCAACCTGCATTTTAACGCCTGCGGGGACTTTACACTGATGTCCACTGCGGACTGGCACAGATTAAACGGCTATCCGGAGTTTGACATGTACTCGCCCCATCTGGACTCTCTTATGCTCATCATTTCTTATTACGCGGGGATACGGCAGGAAATACTCAGGGAGCCTATGCGGCTTTATCATTTGGAGCACGGCGGCGCGTGGATAGCTGAAAACGCAAGCAAACTGGAACAGGAAAAAAAGACGGAAAAAATTCCCGTATTAAAGCTTTCGCAGTTTGAGGGATGGACGTCTGATATGAATGCGAAAGGGAAGCCCATTATCTTTAATGACAGCAAATGGGGATTTGCCTTCGAAGACTTAAAGGACACCGTGGTCATTGCTGCAGATTGGGAGACTGCCGAGGAGGCGGGAAATTTAAACATCTTATCACAGGGTGACAGCGACAAAAGGGAAAAAGATAATACAGAGAAGTCCATTTTAATAATCGCTGAAAATATCCCGGAGTTTGATTCCGACCCTCATGACCGGCTGTACCTGATGATAAAGGCTTTGGCTGAAACCCACAAGGTCACCTTTGTCGCAAGGAGGGGGGCTGAAAAGGGGAAATATGTTGAGCATCTGAGGAGGCTGGGCGTAATTGTTTTCTACGACGTGGACGGTTTAATGGAACACGCTTCATCAGGAGTTTCGGTTAATAGTCAATACGCCTCTACAGTGTCTGTTAAGACCCTACTGGACCATCAAGCCTTTAATGTCATTCTGCTTGGATCGACTGAGATTTCATCTTTCTATCTGTCTGTAATCCGGGAATCATCTCCCCGGAGCATTTTAATTATTAACGCTGCCGGGTCAAATCTTACGGGTGGGCATGATCCCGATAAATCGTATTTATATGATGAAGCCGATATGGTTTTTGCTTCCCCGGATTCAGCGGAAGATTTTCAAAAAGAATTCCCTGAACTGAACATAAGGATATTGCCTGAGACAACAAATTTGACCAAGTTTGAAGAAGAGCTTCGCCTGATTATAGATAAACTGCCGCAACCGGCAAACAGGAATGTTGAGAGGTTCAGGCTATTCCCGGACTCACTGCCTGATGCAATGCTTAGTATGAAGAAAACCGAGGTGACGGAGATTTTTATCCTAAACAACAATAGTGATACATCAATGTTGTCACTTGATACGCTGTTGAAATATTCCGACCCTGAATTTTCAAATGTTATTGTCGCCCTGAACAATAAACAATGCGGCGGAGTTGACAGGAAACTTGGGAGAGAAGCGAGGCACTATTTTAAGCATGATAGCGAGTACGAGAGGGACAAATTTATTGCCGGGATTATCGGGAATTGTCAAAGCAAATATATTGCCGTTGTCGAAGACAGGGTGATAGTCACTCCACAATGGGACAGGAGATTGGCGGCACATCTTAATAAATTCCCGGATATAAGTATAATCACTGCGAGACGCTCAGATTTTCTCTACGAATCCATTTATGAGCTTGAGAATGATGCGTTTGAGCTATATGAACAATACGCGGGGAACAACATCCCATCCGGCAAAATAGATGTCCCCTGCTTGATTTTCAGACCTTCCTTATTAAATAAAAATGGCTGTCCAGGTCCGAAGGGCATTTTGAAGAATTTGACGGCAGGTCATAAAACCGCCGTGGCCCTGGATACACTTGCCTTCCATCTGCAGAAAGGGTTGAAGGAGAAGGCCCCCGTGGTTTTTAAAAGGACCCCGGATAAGAAAATTAGCGCAATTGTTACTGCAAGCGACAGCGGTGAAGGACTGCTTGCATGCCTGAATTCCTTATTCATGCAAAAAGATATTGATTATAGCGACGTCGAGATAGTGGTCGTATATACCGGGTCCGACAAAGGGGCAATAGATATATTGAGCGGCTTAAAAGCTCCATGCGATTTTAAATATTTTATACATGAAGGAGGCCATTCATCTGCATTAAATCAAGGTATAAGAGAGGCTTCCGGTGAATACATTCTGCTTGTTTCACACGAAACAGTTGCCCATGAGGACCTGATAAGCGAACATTTAAAGACACATTTGAAATATGCGGGAAAAGATGTTGCAGTGTTGGGAAACATTGTTTCCAACAGTGTGGATGATCCTTCTCCTTTTACAAAATTTATGTCAAAGAACCCCAAACTGCCGTTTGTTTCCCAGCTTGTTTACAATTACGGTGGTATTGGCGATCCGGAAAACGCGGGACTCTTTTATTTGACGAATATCTCAGTAAAGAGGCGGGTATTTCAGAAAGTCGGAATGTTTGATGGGGGGTCGCAGGATGGATGGGAGAGCATAGAATTCGCCTCAAGGTTCGCATTAAACGGACACAGGGTAGTGTATAGCCGGAAACCGGTTGTGTTTTGCAGCGCCCAAATAAATGCTAAGACTTTTATCGACCGTCGGATTTCAGTCGGCAGGCAATACGCAATTATGACATACAGGCACCCGAATATATGGCGCTTGGACACTGCAAAAAAAGAGTGCCTGCGTCATTTCATAGGCAAGGAAAAAATATTTGAACGCGCAGTAGAGGTGACCCGAGCGCTTGAGGATATGCCGGAAGACATTCTCAATAATTACAGATTTGCCGGAATGTCCCTTTTGGATAAGTGCTACTGTATCATCCTGAATTATTATTTTGCCCTCGGCATCAACGATGTGATACGCAGGATTGAGGGGGAAGGCTGGCTGAACAGATATGCAGCAAGAAACAGCATCGACCTTGACGATATAATGAATAAGAACCTGGCATATGAGCTGTTGTTTGAGAGTTATTGGCACAGCGGACGCGGCGACCACGCATTATTTTCAAAATGCATCGAGCAGTCATCAGGTCTTCTGGACGCCCATCCAAGTCCATATTACGCGGTTGGGAATTTCTACTTCAATCAAGATGAGTATGGACTGGCGGAAGCCACATTTGAAAAAGGGATTGAAAAGAGGAAACGTTATGTTGATGATTATATTTTCCCCGCCGAAGACGAATCCCTTTATATCATGTGGCTTGCTAT
The DNA here is from genome assembly GCA_016214845.1 of Nitrospirota bacterium. Classification (NCBI taxonomy): domain Bacteria; kingdom Pseudomonadati; phylum Nitrospirota; species Nitrospirota bacterium. Next base: position 113,440 of record JACRMS010000030.1, read on the forward strand.
GGCTTGTATACCGCTGGGTAAGTATGAAAAGGCTGCTCAGGCACTTGAACAACTTATAGCTGAAAGAGTGACCCTGTCGGCAGAGCAGGAAGCTGTGCTCTATAAATGCCTGAGTTTGAGCTACAAGGCGCTGGGGGAAAACAGAAAAGAGCTGGCCTGCAGGCAGGAATCTCTGAGGATCGATGAGGCGATAAAGGCAAGGGGTGAGGTATCCAATATGGTGCACGCGAATTAAAATAACGTTAAAAATATTTGATGCCTGAATTCAGCGCGGAACATGACATTAACATCTGAATATAAATTCTCTCTTATAGAGGCCAAAAGCGGAAAGCCTTCATTGAAAGTGAGCTTCGGTGACTCCTCCGCCAAGACCCTTCACAGCCTTTATGATCCGGAGGAAGAGGCAAGGAAAATTGTCGGCGCATTTGAATTTGACGGAAAAGGGATACTGGTCGTTCTGGGTCTCGGTCTTGGATATCATGTCGCTGAACTTGCCGGAAGGTTTCCTGACGCCGGGATTATTGTAATAGAAGCTGACCCGGATATCTATGAACTTGCCAAAGAACACGGACCGGAACTGGATAAACGGATAATAATTATCGCAGGCCTTACACCCGGCGAGGCATTACGAAGAGTAACAGAACATCAGGTGAAGAGAAGATTGGGGCCACTGGCCTTTTTTTCCCTGAGCTCCGCTGTATCCGCATTTGAGAACTATTACAGCCCCCTTATAGAGTCTCTCAACAGGACAGTGTCCGTAAAACTCTGGGACAGGCTCAGATATTCAAAATTCAAAAAGTATAAACAGAAAGTCTTATTGATTGACACCGGGTATTTCCTGGTCAGGGAAGCGGAGAAGGCATTAAAGGCCCTCGGCCACGAAGTCCTGAGGGTGCCGGTTGAAACAAGAGGTAATGGAGAAACAATAATTACGAGTCTTGTAGATGCGATAGTGAATTTCAAGCCGGACTTCCTGCTTACAATGAACCACCTCGGTTTTGACGAAGAAGGAGTATTGACTGATTTTTTCAGGTCAATAGAAATGCCGGTTGCCTCGTGGTATGTTGATAGCCCCAATCTCATTGTCCAGGCGTTCGATAAAAATGTTTCTCCATGGATGTCTCTTTTTCTATGGGACAAATCATACATGAAAGATATGGAAGCGATGGGTTTTGAATCAGTCGTAAATTTGCCCCTTGGCACTGACGAAAGTTTATTTAAACCACTTACGGCAAGGAAGCATGGAAAAATGCCGGGCAAGTATTTCTGTGATGTGGGTTTTGTAGGAAATTCCATGGTTGGTCCTGTCAAGGAATGGATGATGAAAGTTGATGCGGGCCTTCATTCGATAGTCGAGAAAACGGCAGAATATTTTGCTCATTCAGGGTGCCCGAATGAAGATATTATGAAAGTAATACCTGAAAATGAGCGAGAAAAAATTGAAGCATTAAATAAGAAAAAGAAAATGGATATTGAGGCCGCAATCTTATGGAAATCAACACTGCTTTACCGTTTATCATGCCTGGAGTCGCTTAACGGATTTAATGTGAGCATTTATGGCGACAGCGCATGGAAAGAACTGTTGAGGAAGCAAAACTTCAAGTTGTTCCCACCGCTGAATTACTATAAAGAACTGCCGTTGCTTTATAACTCCTGCAGGATAAATTTTAATGCGACGAGCCGTCAGATGAAAGAAGCAGTGAACCAGAGAGTCTTCGATGTCCCGGCTTGCGGGGCGTTTATACTGACCGATTATCAGAAGGGCCTTGATGAACTTTTCGATGTCGGCAAAGAAATGATCGTTTACAAAGACAAAGATGAAATTCCGGCGCTTGTGAAATATTATCTCGATAACCCGGACAAGAGAGAAGCTGTTGCAAAAAATGGCGCGGAGCGGATATTGAAAGAGCACACCTATAAGCACAGACTCGATGTTATGATCCGTGCCATGAAGGGGAGATACGCATGAGAATATCTGTCTCAATGATAGCGCTTAACGAGGAAAGGAATATGGCAAGGGCACTGAGTTCCTGCGGTTTTGCGGATGAAATAGTTGTTGTGGACGGCGGAAGCACGGACGGTACCCTGGATATTCTGAGGGCGCATGACAGGGTGGTCCTGGTACAGCATCCATGGGAGGACCATTTCGGGAAGCAGAGGCAGGTGTCCCTCGATCACTGCACCGGCGAATGGGTGATACGGCTCGACCCCGACGAGACCTTCTCAAGTGAATTTGAGTCCAACATAAGAAACCTGCTGTCTTCGACCCCGCCGGATGTGACCGGATATAACATCCGCCAGTGCAATCTTGTAGGCAATGAGAATTTTTATTCAAAGACATTTGATAATTTTGAGACCAATCCAAGGATCTGGAGGAACCTGCCGGTCTTGAGATGGGAGCAACAGATACACGAAATATTGGGAGGCCTCTACGGCAGGATAGGACAGTGGGATGTTTATGTGGTCCATTACGGGTTCCTGGATAAAGAACGCTACAGGCAAAAAGGGAAATATTATTCTCAGCTGAAGGAAAGCGGCTTTGAGAATCCTGATGAACTCTATTTCAGGGAATATGATATTCAGCGCAGGCCGGCCAGGGCGGCAGTCGCGCCGTACGTTCCTGCGTACAACACGGAGGAATCTTTTGAAGGCCTGCCCAAGATAGCGATCGTGAGGGGCCCGAACCTGAATCAATGGGAGATGCAGAACTATGGGCCGTTATCAGATAAATTCAACATCACGCTGTACTCTAATGACAGCCCCAATTTTGATCTGACCCACATAAATCTGCCAGTTGTCAAACTCCCGTCACACTCTGAGGACAGGGCTTACATGAAAGGGCTGGAGTTCGAGCTTTTTGATAAGGACATTATCTACACAGCCGATATTACGTGGATGTTCACCTCCCAGTCTGTTATCGCCAAGCACAAATTCGGGAAGAAGGTCATTGCGCTTGAGTGGGAAAATATACCTTTTGCTCACGAAGAGAACGAGATCGTGCGGGACATCAAACAATTGAACAGGGACCTTGTGGATGTCTTTGTGGCTGTAACAAAACGCGCGAAAGACGCCCTTTTATTAGAAGGTGTGCCTGAGGACAAGATCGTTGTAATTCCTATGGGAATTGACACCGGCAGGTTCAGTCCTGATGAAGAAACAAGAATAAGGACCAGGAAGGGCCTTGGTATTACTGAGGAAGAAAAGGTCGTACTGTTTACCGGCAGGATGGTTTGGGAAAAGGGTATTTATGATCTGGTGCATGCCGCAAGGCTTATTATGCTGGACAAAAGCGCAAACTCACTTCCATTGAGGTTTGTGGTCGTGGGACGGGGGCAGGAGTCCCAGGAGATCAAAAAAATTATCAGTAGACTCTGTATGAATGATATTTTTCTGTTTATTGAAAGTCATCCATATCATCGGATGCACGAGATCTATAACATGGCCGATATCTTTGTGCTTCCAAGCATCGCAACAAGGACCTGGAAGGAACAGTTCGGTATGGTCCTGGCAGAGGCGATGGCATGCGGGGTCCCTGTGGTCTCGACCGTATCCGGGTCTATAGACGAAGTAGTAGCCGACGCCGGACTCCTTGTGCAGCCTAATGACCCGACAGGACTTTCCGCCGCTATAATAAACCTCCTGAAAGATGATGACCTGAGAAAAGAGCTCGGGGCAAAAGGAAGGGAACGGGCTGTAAGGGAATATGACTCGAAAAAGATCGCCGGGAAATTCGCAGCGTTGTTTGAAGATGTATTTCGTTCAACATTTAAAGGCGCAATAGCTGAGCTTGCAGAATATACTCAGTTGAAGGACAACGATATTTTAAAACGGATACGCTCGGTATATTCCAGCCAGGTACAGGAATGGAAAAGTGTCATCGGGGAGCAGTTGACGCAGGACAAGGTCCTTGATTTTTACCGCCGGACCGATTCATATCTTTTTGACCTGGTCCAGTACAACTACGAAAATTCATATTACATCCAGTGGACTGATGATATATTAAATTTTTGCGCAGGCCTGAAAAAGGACAGAGGGGAATTGAATGTCCTTGACTTCGGAGGCGGCATAGGAAGCCAGATGATCTCTCTGTCCAAAATGAAGGGAACAAAGCTTAGCTACGCGGACATCCCCGGCAAGACCTTTGACTATGCCAAATGGCGGTTCAACCGCAGACATATCGACATAGATATGATCGATGCGAGCAAGGAGGACTTTCTTGATGGCCGGATGTTCGATGTCGTAATAACGCTGGATGTGGTTGAACATCTTGTCGATCCTGAGGCCGCGGTCAGGTATCTGACGAGACATATAAAGCCTGATGGATACCTTGCAGTCGTTACATCATTTGTTGACAATCACGGCGAAGCCGGCTGGCACCTGAACGTGGACAAATATACGGACGAGGCTTTTTATGATTTCATAAAATCATTAGGCATGGAAATGCTTAATGGCGAGTACCCGCGTATCTTTCAGAAGAGCAATGAACTCGCGACTCTTCTAACAGAGATATCTTCAGCAACCGGAGAAGGGCGATATGCCGATTCCAGAGGACATATAGAATCATATCTGCAATTGCATCCCTTTGATCTGGACATGCTTGTTAAATACGCGGACGTATGTTTAAGACTTGGCGACACGGACACTGCTATAGAAAATATTGAGAAAGTTCTGCTGCTCAATCCCGTCATGCCGGAGGCGCTTGAGATCGCGGAAAAGATAAAGAGAAGGGACAATGAAAATACATCTTGTAAATGACCAGACACGCAGTACGGAGCGACCGAAGCTCGGATTGGGATACATTTCCTCCTACCTGAAAAAATATGGTGATGATATAGAAGTAAGCGTTTCCTTTAAAGGTGATGATACATCAGGGACCATACGGACCATCAGACCGGATATTGTAGCGCTCACTGCAACTACCGAGTCCTTTAACGATGTTATCAGATTGGGAAAGGAAATAAAGGGGTCTTTTAATATACCTTTGATAATCGGCGGAACTCATATAACCATACTTCCGAAGTGCCTGCCTCAGTGGATCGACGCCGGCGTGATAGGAGAAGGAGAGCAGACGCTCCTTGAGATGGTTGGATCATACAGGAGAGACGGGTCCCTTTTTAATGAAAATATCAAGGGCATAATATACCGGGACGGCCAACACCTGCGTCAAACAGACGAGAGGGAATTAATAGAACCGTTAGACAGGATACCATTCCCGGATTGGGACATGCTCGGTTTATCCAAGTCAGGCCCGGGACACATTTTGACTTCACGCGGCTGTACTTATAAGTGTGTTTTTTGCGCTTCTGCTTCAATATGGCGGAAGATCAGGTTCTTCTCTCCCGAATATGTCGTAAGTGAGATAAAGACGATCGTGGAAAAATTCGGCAGAAAAGAGATACTTATTTATGACGACCTCTTTACGGCAAACAGTAAACGGATACAGCGTATCAGCGAATTGATCTGTCAGGAGGGGCTCGATAAAGTAGTCAAGTTTGAGTGCCTGAGCAATGTCAACCATTTCAGCGCGGAGATGGCCTCTGATCTCAAGAAGATGAATGTTCACAGGATAAGTTTTGGAATGGAATCAGGTTCTCCGGCAATGCTCAAATATCTTAAGAAGGGGACTGTTACTACAGAGAAAATCCGTAATGCTGTCAAAGCAGGTGTTGACAATGGCATGGAGGTCCTTGGGTCATTCATCATCGGTACTCCGGGAGAGACCGAGGAAGATATGATGATGACTTACAATTTTATTAAAGACCTGAAGTTGACAGAGACGGGAATCAATGTTGCGACACCTTTCCCAGGGACTGAACTCTGGAATTATGCTGTTTCCGAAGGACATATAAAGGACGAATGGGATGACAGCATTTATGCTATGAAGACCATAACACCCGAAACCATCAAGGACAAGCGCCTGCTGTGCTCCGTGGACAAAAACAGGTTCATCGAGATCTACAAGATGATGATAGACCTGGATAGCACGCTTATCGACCGTCGTGTAAGAACACGGGGAGTAAAAGGTATTGTCAAAGGATTTTTTGATAAGGGCGTATTCCCTGAAAAAAGGATAAAGGTGCTTGATGCCAGTTGTGAGGATGGAGCGCTCGGCGCAGCAATAAAGTCCAGGCTTGACGCAGAGGTTGCAGGTTTAAATCCGGAACCGGACCACATAGCGGACAGTATCAGGAGATTGGACAAGGTGCTGACCGGAGGCGTTGAAGAGCTGATGTCCACATATAAAAAAGGATATTTTGAGCTTATCATTTTCAATGAAACTATTCCTGGCAGCCTGATGATGAAACATTACCGCGAACTCCTCAATGAGAACGGTTTTATAATCGGCACATTCGCAAACAGGATGCACTTTTCATACCTCGCGTATTCCCTGCTTGGAATAAGACGTCCGCCTTTTGAAACAACTGACGGAACGTTACAGTATATGCGATGGGGAGTTCCTGATAAAGATATTTCCCAGGGGGAATCTGTCAAGGACGTTAAATCATATATTGAGAATGAAGGCTACAGCTTGCTTTCTACTTATAAATATAAAGGCGATGACACTGTTTTTTTAAAGCATCTATCTGATTTTCTCAGCAAATACATGCCTGACACCGGCAGCTTTAATGAGGAGTCCAGGGTCATTCGATATTTTTATACTGCCCGTAAGGCGCCCGCGATAGCCGGGAGATGTCCTGAAGTACAGGACCGGAAAAAAGACCTTTTGACAATTTCTGTTAAGAACGGTCAGGAAAGCGTTGTCAGGAATGATCACGTCTGCCGGGACAGAACGGAAATAGAAGCGCTTATACCTTCCGGCGCAAGGAGGGTGCTTGAACTGGGATGCGGGACCGGCCTGCTTGGAAAGGCCCTTTTATCCAGAGGCGCGGATGATGTTGTCGGAGTCGATATAGACAATTCTGCCTGCGAGGAAGCCCGCCGGAACCTGTCAAGAGTTATTTGCGGCAACATCGAAGAGATGGAGCTTCCATTTGAGAAGGGGTATTTTGATTGTATTGTTTTTGCCGGTGTACTGGAATATCTAAAAGACCCGCTTTCGACTTTAAAGAAAATGAAGGAATATCTTTCTGATACCGGTGTTGCCGTTGCAAGCATTCCCAATACAAGATACTTCAGTGTAATAAACATGCTTGCAGAGGGTTACTGGAGATATGACGATAATGGCATTATAGATAAAGCTCCCCTGAGGTTTTTTGCAAAAAAAGAAATGCAGGCCCTTTTCGCGGAGGCGGGGTTTGAAATGGAAGGGATGAGTGAAAGTTCGGTGCATCCCAAATATTATGAGCTCAACGGTTCAGTTCCGGAAACTGTCTCCTTCGGCAAGATCGTATTGAAAGGACTTGATCCCGCTGAAATTAAGGACCTGTTCGTACCGCGATATCTGATCATGGCAAGCAAGGCGGGTTCTGAATTCAAAAGATTGAAAGACCTTGTTGACTCTTCCGTCAGATCAGGAAATATTAATGAGGCAGAGAGGCTGCTTGAGGAATATCTGGAACTGCATCTTGCTGACACGGATGCGCTATTCATGCACGCTGAGGTTTGCTGTAAGCTCGGCCTTTATGCCAGGGCAATCGAGAATCTCGAAAGGATCCTGCTGTTTGAACCTCAAAGGCCGGACGCTCTGGAGTTAAAAAAACGAATATCCATGTCAACACATTGACATGAGCGGTTATATTTGCAAATGGGATTTTAATTAAAGTGCTATTGAGACAGCAATTTAATCTATTTATAACAAGCAGATAGAGCTTTTCCCACCTAATCGCTTTCTTTCAATTTATCCATGGCAAGTAACTTGCAATAAAACCGGAAGGATAATTTTTTCAGAAGGGTATTTAATACCCGGGAAGCGGGAAAATGTTTTTTAGAAAAAATATTACAGCGCTGAAAAAAGTGGACCCCGGCCTTGCGGGATCGATAGAAAAGGGCAGGGCATTGGATGAACATGACATTGTTAAAGCAAAGAACGGGATGAAGTCTTTGAAGGTTGATAATATCTTACTGCACAGTCTTTATGATCCTGCGAAAGAGGCCCGGGAATGGTTTAACCATCATGAAGAAAAGACCAAAGCTGCGTCGTCGATCTTTGTCCTCGGTTTCGGGCTTGGTTATCATTTGCTTGAGCTGTGCAAAAAAACAGAAAAGGAAATAATCGTCTTTGAACCCCGGCTGGATATTATCAGGGCTGCAATGGAATCTGTTTGTTTGACTACGGTGCTTGAAAGGGTAAGGATATTGACCGATGAAAACCCCTCTTTGTCCCCCCTTGGCAAGGTGGGAATTAAGGGGGGTGAAAACGCAGTGGTCCTTCAGCATAAACCGTCTGTAAATATCAGCCGTGAATATTTTAAACATCTGCTTGCGCGGTTGAGATCACGTGAGGAAATAAACAAGGGGATACAGATCCTTGTTGTCAGCCCCGTGTACGGAGGTTCACATCCCATTGCCCTTTATTGCGCTTCAACGCTGAAAAAGATGGGACACAATGTGGAACTCATAGACAACAGCAGGTTCTCCGATGCTATGTTCTTTGCGAAGGACATAGCAAAAGACAAGCGCAGGCATAACAGGATGATCGATATGTTAACGTCATTTCTTTCAGAGGCCGTCATAGCCAGATGTGAGACCTTTAAACCGGACCTGGTCTTTGCGCTTGCGCAGTCGCCTCTGACGGCCGACTGTCTTAAGAGATTAAAAAATAATAACATCCCAACCGCGTACTGGTTTGTCGAGGATTTCAGGCTGATGGATTACTGGAAGAACATTGCCGGGCTCTATGATTACTTTTTTGTCATACAGAAAGGAGATCTCATTAATGAGATGAAAAGGGCAGGAGTAAAGAATTACCATTATCTCCCTCTCGCGGCAAGCCCGGATGTTCATAAGAAAGTTGAAATGCCTGATGATGAAAGAGATTATTACGGCAGTGATATTTCTTTTGTCGGGGCCGGATATTACAACAGGAGAAATTTGTTCAAGGGACTTCTCGATCATGATTTCAAGATATGGGGTACGGACTGGGACATGAACTCTCCGCTTGCACAATGCGTACAAAGGGCGGGTGAAAGGGTCGACACCGATGAGATAGTAAAAATATTCAACGCTTCAAAGATAAATATCAATCTGCACTCATCTACATACCACAACGGAATAAATCCTTTCGGAGATTTTGTAAATCCGAGGACTTTTGAGATCGCGGCCTGCGGGGCTTTTCAGCTTGTTGACAGCCGTTCGGAACTTGCAGACCTTTTTGAAGCAGGGAAAGAGATCATTGTATTTGAAGGCCTTGAAGACCTGAAGCAGAAGATCACATATTACCTCGATAATCCCGCGGAAAGGGAAAGCATAGCCGAAAGCGCTAAACAGAGAGTCCTGCGAGATCATACGTACGAACACAGGATGGTAGAGATGCTGGAATATCTGGCTGACAACGGATTCACACCGGCGTTATGGGAGCAGGAAGGCGAGATCGTTGAGCGCCTGATTGAAGAAGCGGGACGGGACACAGAGCTTGGAGAGTATCTTTCGAGATTTCCGTCCCGTGAAAGAATGACACTTTCCGATATCGTCAAGGACATAGAAGAGAGCGAAGGCGACCTTAATATTCCTGAAACTTTATTTCTTACGATGAACGAATTCTTGAAATGAATGCAAAAGTGAAAGAAATATTGATCATAAACCTGACAAGAATGGGGGACCTGCTGCAGACAACTCCGTTAATGTCAGGGCTCAAGAAGGAGAACCCCGGTGTGCGGATCACACTGCTGATCAATTCATCATTTGTCGGGATTTGTAAAGGCATTCCGTTCATTGATGAGCTTATAGTCTTTGATATGCACGGATTCAGGGACAGGCTTTTAAATAAGGAATACAGCTTTATTGAAAATTACAGATTCCTTGAGGACCTGATAAACAGGATCAGCGGGAAAGAATACGATCTGGCAATGAACCTTACACATTCCCGCATCAGCGCTTTAATGATCTCTCTGGTCAGGGCAAAGGAAAAAAGGGGATTCACAGTTGACCCCGAAGGCCACAGGGTAATAAAGCATCCGTGGTTGAGATACTTTTTCAATGTTGTTCCCAACAGGGACTATAATCCATTCCATATTGTTGATATGTACCTTAAGGCAGGCGGAGTGATGCCGTCAAGGAAAGGGTTGATATATGAGACACCCCGTGAAGACGAGAAAAAGTCCGGAGAACTTTTAGCGGACCAGAAAGTTACGGAGAACGAATTGCTGATCGGGATCCATCTTGGAGCAAGCAAAAGCGACAAGACCTGGCCTGTGTCCTCTTTTGCAGCGCTTGCAGATATGATCACTGAGAGATTAGGGGCCCGGATACTTCTTTTCGGTTCTACGTCTGAAACGGACCTGGGCAGTGAATTTGAAAAGCTCGTTAAGTCCCGGCCAATAAATTTTATCGGAAAGACAGGTATCGGAGAGCTGGCCGCTCTTCTTAAAAAATGCTCCCTGCTTATCAGTAACGACACCGGGCCTCTCCATCTTGCCACCGCTGCAGGAACAAAGGTCATAGATATTTTTACGGCAAACGTGCATTTTCTTGAAACAGGGCCTTACGGAGAGGGACATTATGTTATCCAGGCTGACATCCCGTGCGTCCCATGCAGTTTCAATGTGCAGTGCAGCAATATGGTGTGCAAGGAAGTTATTAAACCTGAGATTGTTTTTGAAGTAGTAAAGGAAAGTATGGGGAAGGAATCGGTCTTGTATGAAGCCGGATCGCTCCTGAGGGACATTCAGGTATACAGGACCCGTTTTGAAGATAACGGGCTTTTAGGCTTTTCCCCTCTGCTCAAAAGACAGCTCAAAAAGGAAATACTTTATCGAATTCTCTACCGGGAAGTATGGACACGGGATTTTGAAAAGACAGACGGGGATACGGAACCGGTTTATAACAGTATATGCAGAGAGCTATCAACTTTTTATGCGTTAAATAATCTTGAGGGAATTTCTCTTTCATTGGGCAGAGACATTATTATGCTTGAACACCTGTCGGGATTGGCAAAGGACGGATTAGAACTTGCCGGAGTCATAGCTGAAGAAGCCGGTAATAGTGACCCGGACATTATAAAACTTAAGAAAACATGGGAATGCCTGAAAGAGATAGATAACAAGATAGAAATTGCCGGGCATACAAATCCCCATTTCATGCTGTTTACCACAATTTTTATATATTCAATAGAGGCACTGGAGGGGGACGACCTTCTGTGTCTGGCTGACAATACCCGCAGTATTTATAAAGGCCTGCTGGCCGGGTCCGCATATATGCTGCAATTAATGACAAAACTTAAACTGTTTTTTGAATCGTTGTCAGATCCAGTAAACGGAAAATTAAATACGGAACAGATACATACTGAATACAAAGATCATCCCGTCCGGAAGGAATACCAGGCAGGTATATCTAACGGAGTGAACTGAGGTTTGTTTGCACCCTGTTTAGGGTACATTTAAAGAAAAGGAGGAAGTGATGAATGATTTAAAGGATGAAGTTCAGAATTCTGCCCTGCTGAAAGTCATTAAGGACAGCCTTGAGGACGCCAGAGATACGGCGCAAAAACTTGCGCAGGTATTTAAGGACAATGTTTTGCAGTTAAGGCTGGAACAGACAGAGAGCGTGCTCAATCAACTCACGCGGAGTATAGAGGACCTTCAGAATGTCATGGATTTCACAGAAAAGCTCCGGGAAGCAATGCAGTTCTTTAAAGATTTTGGATTGCCGGCCGATCCCATAACTAATCAGGGAGCAGGCATTAATCTTTTTAAGGAGATGAATAATGCTATTGAGACAAAGGACTGGATAATGCTGTCAGATCTTATTGAATATGAATTAGCCCCTTTGTTGATTAAAGAAGATGAGTGGTTTGGTTCATTAGAGGAAAAACTGAAAGCTTATTAGGTATAACAGGCTTTTGATAAAGTCAAAAGGATGATACCGCAAGCGAAGCGGTCTTTTGTTTGAGCTGATAGTTGATAGCTGCCGGCTTTCAACTATCAAGGAGAGCTTATAAAGTGGAAAAACATGAGTTAAAAATCCTTGTAGCAGACGATGACGCAATGGTAAGGGAAGTTATTGTGAAGTTTCTCAGCGAACAGGGATACACCGTTATTACCGCGTCTGACGGCCTTGAAGCCTTACAGCTCCTCAGGCTTGAGGACATAAAGTTGGTGATAACCGACCTCAGGATGCCGGGCGCTGACGGGATGACGGTTTTAAGGACGGCCATGCAATCAAATCACAGAGTTGCTGTGGTGATACTCACGGCTTACGGTACGCTTGATACAGCGCTGGAGGCGGTAAGGGAAGGGGCGTACGATTATATCGTTAAGCCGTTTGTAATGCAGCAGCTCCTGCTGGTCGTTAGAAACGCTTATAGAATGACGAGCCTGTTTGATGAGAATGATAGACTTGCAAGGCAACTGAAGGAGACGCACAAAAACCATGAAACGGCCGGGGCCTCCGGAAGCGTAAATAATACAACCGCTGCGCCTGATTCCCTGGCGAGGATCGAAAAGCTGAAAGAACTGAATATCATTAACGCTGATGAGGCCAGGATACTGAAAGAGAGGCTGGTCTCCGGGGATGAAAAAATAAGAAAGTACAATTTGCTGGTGAATGATCTAAAAAAAGAATTTTAATAAATTACGAATTAAGAATTGGGAATTAAGAATTATGGACCAAAATATTTCAGCCAGTATTAATTCATCATTCGTAATTCCTAATTCGTAATTATTGATTACTGGAGGCAAGAATGTCGTCTGAAAAAAAGGGCAGTCTCAATGCAGGAGAAAAAAGAAGCTACTTCAGGGTGAATGATGTGATATCGGTTGTTGCGAACCCCGTTGACCTCGGCAAGGAAGCAGGACTTTCAAGCTCAAAGGCGTTTTCATTACACGCCCCCTCGAAAAGCGCTGAAAAAGATTTCAATGAAAGTTCCGGGGAATTTGCGGATAACGGAAAATTGTATGCCATGGTCCAGGAGCTCAATACCAAGCTCGACTTCATCATCAATCATTTCATACTTGAAAAAGAAGGGCTGCTAACGCCTGAAAAAAAATCGGTCAACATCAGCGCGTCAGGCATAAAATTCACGATCGACAGGCCCGTAAAGAAAGGCGATATAATGGAGATAAAACTCCTCCTGCCGACCTTTCCGCCTGTTGCTGTGTTTGCTTACGGAGAAGTAAAAAGGGCCACGCCGCTTGATGACAAGACCTGTGAAGTGGCCCTGGAATATCTCAACATGTCCGAGCCTGTAAGAAATGAAATAATAAAGTACACCCTTAACTGTCAGAGAGAGGCGATCAGAAAATCTCGGGAACAGGAGTAAATGAATAAGGCAAGCATTGCAGGCATACTGCTTGGCATATCAGCGATACTTTTAGGCAACTTTTTTGAAGGCGGGAAGATCACTTCCGTTGTTCAGGGGTCTGCCGCATTGATCGTATTCGGCGGCACACTCGGGGCCACGTTTTTAAGTTTTTCTATGAGAGACATGAAGCTCGCGGCTCAATCGCTGAGGAACATTTTCTTTGAAGACCCCCTGCTGCCGAAAGACTATTCCATCATCTCGGAAATTATAACCTTTGCCACAAAGGCGAGAAAGACCGGGATATTGTCCCTGGACAAAGACGCGCAGTTTGTCAGTTATGGTTTCTTCAACAGGGCGTTGAGGCTTGTTATAGACGGGACAGACCCAAAGGCACTCAGGAGTACCCTGGAGCAGGAGAACAGGACCTTCGAGGAAGAAAGGCTCAGGGCGGCAAAGGTGTTTGAATCCGCCGGCGGCTTCGCCCCTACGATAGGAATAATCGGCGCAGTATTGGGACTGATACACGTTATGGAAAATCTCAGCGAGCCGACAAAATTAGGAGCAGGGATCGCGGTTGCCTTTGTAGCTACAGTTTACGGCGTCGGGTCTGCGAATTTATTGTTCCTGCCTATGGCAAAGAAGATCGCAAATAATATGAAACACGAAGTCTTTCTCAGGGAGATAATAATAGAAGGCGTGCTCGGCATTCAATCGGGCAGGAACCCCTATTATCTCAGGGAATATCTGAATGCGTTTATATCAAAGGGGAAATAATAGACAGGTTGACCACAGAGGACGCAGAGACAAAAAGTGAATCAATCCGCAGATTACTCAGATTAACACAGATTTTTTATTTTATCTGTGGCATCTGCGATATCTGTGGATAAGAAATATAAATTATTATGAATGTAAGAAAAAGAAGAGAAGAAGAACACGAGAACGTTGAGCGGTGGATGGTTTCATACGCCGATTTCGTCACCCTTCTTTTTTGTTTTTTCACCGCGATGTATGCTATTAGTAATGTCGACACTAACAAGCTCGGTAAGTTTGTAAAATCAATGCGCTCGGCGTTTCATACAGCCGGGCCGGAAGGCAGCGCCATTGCGGTAATTGAAGGCATTCAGCCGATCGTCCCCGGCGATGCGGAAATCGAATCTGACGTAAAAGACGTGCTCGGCTTGTTGATATCGGAATCAAAGGGCGGGATAGATGTGAGAATGGACAAGAGAGGTGTGGTAATATCAGTAATGGACAAGTTTATATTTGAGAGCGGTTTTGCAAAACTCAGGGAGGAGGCAAGGCCCATGGTTGACGCGGTGGCAAAGGCCGTTAAAACTTATCCTAACATGGTGCGTATCGAAGGCCATACCGATAATATTCCAATAAACGGCGGAGAATTCCGTTCCAACTGGGAGCTGTCTTCTGCGCGCGCTATCAATGTCGCAAAGTATTTTATAAATGCTCACGGGATCCAGCCTGGAAGGATCTCCGCTGTCGGTTACGCTGAATACAGGCCTGTTGCATCAAACAACACGCCGGATGGAAGGGCGAAGAACAGGAGAGTCGACATAGTGATCTTAAGCGAGAGTGAGGGAAAGAAGGAACCGCAATGATGGATTTCAACGGAGAGACTGCCGAGGAGCTTGGGGAAAAATCTGTACTGTTCAGGCAGATATGGAAAAGCCAAAAGTGGTGGCAGCACATAATCGATGCGATGACCGATTACCTCTTCGTTATCGACAACAATTACAGGATATTGAGGACCAACAAGGCGTTTGCCGGCCTTTTCGGCAAAGAGCCCGCTGACATAATAATGAAGCCGTACTATGAGCTTTTCGGACTCAGCGGACCGCACGAATGGTGTGCTTCGCCGGAAAACAAGGGCGTATCATGCCCCGGTTCCGTTGAAAGGACGATAAACGACGCGGTCTATCTGATAAGCTGCTTTCCCATATCATATGATCAGCATGACGCAATGGTCTATGTCATGAAGGACATCACCGAGACCCGCAGGCTAAAAGACCAGATCTATCACCTCGACAAACTGTCTTCCCTCGGTACGCTTACATCAGGCGTCGCTCACGAGATAAATAATCCTCTCACCGGGATCATCGGTTATACGGAAATGCTTCTTATGGGAAATGTTGATGAGACCACCAGGAAATATCTGACGAATGTATATGATTCAGCAATAAGGTGCAAAAAGATTGTTGAGAACATGCTCACCTTTTCAAGGCAATCACCCTCTCAGAAAAGCCCTGAAAACATAAATGAGATCATCGACAAAACGATTGAGCTCCATGAGTACTGGCTTAAATCAACCAACATAGAGATTGTAAAAAGCTACGGTGTGGTCCCGTATGTCGATGTGGACCGGCAGCAGATGCAGCAGGTAATACTGAATCTGCTCATCAATGCTGAACACGCGATCACCGATACAGGCAGGCGCGGGCGGATAGAATTTAAAACCATCTATGATAAAACATCAAAGAACCTCACAATAACGGTCTCCGACAATGGGGCGGGAATTCCAAAGGAAATACTTCCAAAGATATTCGATCCCTTTTTCACGACAAAGCCCGTCAATATAGGAACGGGACTCGGCCTTTCAATAGCCCACGGTATCATAGCCGAACAGGGCGGCACGATTGACGTAAAGAGCGAAGAAGGGAAGGGCACCTCATTCATCATCACGCTTCATGCGGATTAAGGCTGCCGCATAAATTACATTAATGATGCAGCATGTCATGCCAAATCCATAATGTGCCTTTGAACCTGGCTTTGCATTCACCTCTTACATCTTTAGAGTACCGTACATCCACTTATTAATAGTCTCAAAATAATATTTACAAACTGTCGGTCTTTGTCCGTCATGCCCGAAGTTTTTAATCGGGCATCCAGAGACTAAAACTACTGGATTCCCGCTAAAGACATGCGGGAATGACGCCACAGGAATGTTCAGACTATATTATGAGAACATTAATAATTACTTGCGCAACCATGCAAATAAAGAGCTCTGTTACCTGTCCGAAAGGACAGGTGACAGAGCCTCTTCGACGTGGTAAATTAATACACCATAAAAAAATTTCCATCAAGATTTTTATTTAAATTCTATTCACCGAAAGGAGAGTACGAGATGAAGAAAAAATATTGTCTTTAACAGCAGGAGTTTTTTTTATTGCATCAAATCTCTATGCGGGAGATTTTGTTGTTGAGAGGAATGTGAATGTTGGCGGGACAGACAAATTTAAAAGTTGACGGGAGCACCGGAGATATTGCAGTAGGGACATCATCGACACCGGCAAGATTAATAAATTTGGCAGGAACAGACAAGATAGGAATATATATTGATTTAACAAGACAAAGGACTTCACTTGCTCCAGCGGGATTTGGCGTAAGTGATGAATTGGACGGCTCTTTTGCTTTTGGTTTTCCTTCCGCCCTTCTTAGTGTTACATGATATCTGATGTCAATAGTGGACACCCGTTGTAATAGTAATAGCCGTATTTGCAGTTATACGCGATCCTTTGCATAAACACGCGGTAACCAAGATCAAAAAAGCAGATGGAACTTTGATAGACAGTTATCAATACGACGCTAATGGCAACATGATGTCAGGAGTTGGCAGGACGTTTACCTATGACTATGACAACAGGGCGACGAGCATCACTTATAATGGCACTGCTACGGTCAATGTCTATGACGCCTTTGGCAACAGGGTTAAGAAGATGATCTCATCGCCTATGGAGGACATAACCACCTACGTCGGACAGTTGTACGAATGCAATTCCGGCACGGGGCAGTGTACAAAGTATATCTTTGCAGGAAGCCAGAGGATAGCGAGCTTCAAAGGCACGGAGACCAATTACTATCATACCGATCATCTTGGAAGCAGCAGTATCATTACCGATGCGGCAGGGAATAAGGTTGAAGACCTGTTCTACTATCCATACGGAGAGATCAAGACAAACACAGGCTCGGTGAATGTGGGGACAAAATGAGGGACACATCCCATATTTTGACAGTGTTGAAATCCATTCGTTAAAACACTGCACACAAAAGGGACAAGAATGAGGGGACATTATGCCGAGAATAGCAAGAGTGGTAGCGGAGGAATATCCGCACCATGTCATTCAGAGAGGGAATAATAGAGAGAAGGTTTTCTTCGATAAAAAGGACAAAGAGAAATACCTGTCTTTATTGAAGAAGTATTCTGATAAATGGAAATCACCTGTGTTGGCATATTGTCTAATGACAAATCACATCCATCTGTTAGTCAAACCGCTTGAAGAATTATCGCTTTACAAAATGATGCAGGGGATAGCTTTATGCTACACACAATATACGAACAGAAAATATAAGCGAACCGGCAGACTATGGGAAAGCAGATATCATTCATGCATAGTTGATAACGAGAAGTATCTGTGGGCGGTGGCAAGATACATTGAACAAAATCCTGTTCGTGCAAAGATGGTGAAGGCGGCTGATGAATTTCCTTATTCGAGTGCACGTGCTCACCTGAATGGAACGGAAGACGAAATTATAGGCGAACTACTATTTGATGAAAAGCAAAGGAAGGATTACGCAGAATTTGTGCGGACAAATGTCCCTGAAGATGAGATGAAAGAGATAAGATATTACACGAGGACAGGAAGGCCGCTTGGGAGGGAGGAGTTTGTCGGTGAAATGGAAAATAAATTTCAGAGAAGATTTTTCTTGAAGCCACCGGGGAGACCCAGAAAAGTAAGATGATGAGTTATGGGGCTTGGAAATATGGGATGTGTCCTTGTGTCCTTATTGACATTTGAAAGGTGCATTGCTAACGTGACGCATGGCAAGGAAACCGAGGATAGAGTTTGAGAGTTGCTACCTGAACAAATCATCTTTTGATATGATCGGGCTTGCAAGTTCCTTAATTATGGAAGGTGTCTTTTTAATTACAGTCGGGACCGGCTCTTTTTCGACATTCTTTATGACAGGCGCAGTTTCTTTTTTCTTTACCGGGACAGCGGCAGGCTTTGCGGTATTAGAAGTCTGAATGCTGTTGTAAAACTCTTTGTGCTCCATTTGTTTTGCCGAAGGGTTCGTTTTCGGTTTGTCGATTACTGGAGGTAATGCGTCTTTTATTACCGGTGTTACCACAGGGCTCCATTCATCCTTCTTTATAACGGCCCCCCAATTTTTCGCAGGAGGAGCATCATCATTTGTTAAGGCGGACTTAATTTCAGTTTTCGCGGGGGGAGGTTTTTGCGCCCCATCGATTACCAAAGAAAGGTTTTCGTCAAATTTTTTAATTAGAAGGTCCGGTTCTTCCTTTTTTGCCACAGGCTGCTCAGTAACTTTTACAGGCTTATAACCGGCGTCAGGAGCTTTCAAAATGATGCTGATGCGCCTGTTGCGAGGGTCTGAGGGATTGTCACCTATTAGAGGGTCCTTGTCGGCAAACCCTGAAACGCGGACAATTCTCTGAGCGTCGAGTCCGTTCGCCTCAAGCTCTTTTCTTGCTGTTGAGGCCCTTTCAGTGGAAAGCTCCCAGTTGCTGTAATCGCTTCTTGAATATGGCAAGGCATCGGTATGCCCCTCTATAGCAACTTTGCTTGGAATGCTTTTGATATTATTTCCTATTACCTGGAGAATGTTCTTTGCCTTCGGCGTCAATTTATTGCTGCCTGTCTCAAACATAAGGCTGCCGTCTTTATCTGTCATCTGGATGCGGACGCCCCCATCCACAGTGTCCACCACTACTTGGTCTTTTGCGTCCCCCAGCTGGTTCAAGATGCCTTTTTTGAGCTCATCTTCCATGTCTTTTAAATTAGTGACAGTTTCCGCATACTTCTCCATCATCGCCTTTTGTTTGGTCTCCCCGGCCTCATTAAATATTTCACTCGATCTGTCCATCCAGGATGTGCCGCCAGAGTCGAAAATGCTGAAGTTCTTGAAATACATGGTGAGACGAGCCCTTTTTTCATCGGATGTCATATTTATGAGCCACATCAGCAGAAAAAATGCCATCATGGCTGTCACGAAATCGGCATAAGCAACCTTCCATGCGCCGCCGTGATGTCCCCCTCCGCCGCTTTTTTTGACTTTTTTAACGATTACTGCTTTGCCCTTACTCATTTTCTCATGGCTTCTTCCAGCTCGGTAAAGCCGGGTTTTGCGTCCGAAGGAATAACACGTCTTGCATACTCAACCGCTATCTGAGGCGCTGCGCCTCCGACAAAGGACACAAGCGCGATCTTGATGACCTGAAAGAGCTTCATGTCTGCTTCAGCAATGTGTTCGAGATGCGTCCCTATCGGTCCCACGAATCCGTAACTCAATAAAACTCCAAGAAACGTTCCGACAAGAGCTGCTCCGATACTGTGTCCGAGCACCTCAGGCGGCTCGGAGATTTTTGCCATTGTAAGAACAACACCGAGGACCGCAGCAACAATTCCAAGTGCAGGCAGACCGTCGGCAACTTTTGAGACACTATGCGCCGGTATCATTGCTTCGTGATGATGCGACTCCATTTCGAGCTCCATTATATTTTCAAGCTCAAAGGATGAGACATTGGCGGAGATGATCACTTTAAGGTTATCGCAAATAAAATTGACGGCGTGATGGTTTTTGACAACACTTGGATACTTGGTGAAGATAGCGCTCTCTTTAGGGTTTTCAATATCACCCTCAATAGCGATAAGGCCTTCTTTTCTCATCTTTGAAAATATAGAATTGAGTAACCCGAGAATCTCAAGGAATTCAGCTTTGGTCGCGCCCTTAGCTGAGAAAACCCTGGAAATATTTTTTGAGACGCTGCTTACAACTTTTGAGGGCGATGAGATAAAGAATGCTCCGGTTGCGGCGCCGCCGATAATGAGAAGCTCAACCGGCTGAAAAAGAAGATTAATATTCCCATGTTCCAGCAGGTAACCGCCTATAACAGCCCCAAGGACAACAACCATTCCTATGATTACAAACATAAGCTTACATCTCCAAATTCAGGTTCTCTCACTTCCAAGCGGTTCCCCATATTAAATCTACTAATTATATCGGTAAAAACAGGGTGGAACTTTAACATAGATAATGCCTTTTACTGCCAAAATTGCGGATTGAGAAAAGACGGCGTTTGAGATAATATTGTAGAAAACTTTTTAAACGGGAGGCAGATATGGACCGCAGGGACTTTTTGAAAATAGCAGGAATTGCAGGGATCGGGTTTTCCATCCCAAAGAGCATCGAAGCTTTAGTTGATCCAAGCGAGACCTCGCTTGCCGTTGCCACCGGGGCCTCTCCTGAAAAGATCACACGGGCCGCGATCGACACGTTCGGAGGGATGAAGAAGTTCGTCTCAAGAGGCGACATTGTAGTCATAAAACCTAATATGGCGTGGGACAGGCTGCCTGAACAGGCCGCCAACACAAATCCCGAAGTTGTCGCTACGGTTGTGAAGCTGTGTTTTGAGGCTGGCGCAAAAAAGGTCAAGGTGTTTGACAGGTCCGTGAATGACCCCCGCAGATGCTATGTTCAAAGCGGGGTTGCCGATGCCGCAAAGAACGCCGGGGCGGACGTGATCTTTACAGATGAAAGAAAATTCAAGTCAATGAAGATACAGGGGGAGGCGATAAAGGAATGGCCGCTTTATACGGAAATTTTTGAGGCTGACAAGGTGATAAATATCCCGATCGCAAAACATCACGGGCTTGCCAAGATCACGATGTCGATGAAAAACTGGATGGGCGTCATGGGCGGAGAAAGAAACCAGATCCACCAGAAGCTGGACCAGAGCCTTGTTGATCTCTCACTGAAGATCAAACCGGCTCTCACAGTGCTTGACGCTGTGAGGATACTGACAGCAAACGGCCCTCAGGGCGGAAGTCTTTCCGATGTGAAGAAGCTCGATACCGTGATCGTCGGGGCAGACCAGGTCGCGGTGGATTCATACGGGGCAACACTTTTTGGAATGAAAGGCAGCGACCTCGGATACGTCAGGATCGCGGCGCAGTCAGGTCTTGGCACGATGGACCTCTCAAAGGTCAATGTTAAAAAGATAAGTATTTAGAAAACCACGGAGACACTGAGGCACGGAGATAAGAAATTTATTCTCTGTGTCTCAGTGCCTCTGTGGTTAATCATTATCCATACTAAATATAAATGCAGAATCTTAGACGATCATCACAGGCGATTTTTTTACTGGTCTTTCTTTTCCTCTTTATTCAAACAGAGTCAAAGGGCGCGGACGAGCTCGGTTATCCTGTAAAACTCTTTCTGGATTTTGACCCGCTGATCTTTGTCACCACTCTCCTGTCATCACATGCCGCGCAGAAAGCCTTCTATTTATCTTTCATTGTAATTATCGCGACAGTGGTTTTAGGGAGGGTCTTCTGCGGCTGGGCCTGCCCGCTTGGAACTTTGAATAACATCGTAAGTTATTTCAAGAGAAGGAAGGCGGGGGGTAATAATTTCAACTGGAACAAGGTCAAATATTATCTCATGATATTCCTCCTCGCGTCTTCATTATTCACAATGCAATTAACAGGCGTCATGGACCCGCTGTCCCTGCTTATCAGGTCCTTTTCTCTCAGTGTTTACCCGCTGTTCAATTACGGCATCAGGGCAATGTTCGATACCGTTTATGATCTAAATCCGCGCGGCATTGTTGATGTCTCGGAATCAATATATTCTCTGTTAAAGCAAAGCGTCCTATCATTTCAGCAGCCGCATTTCAGACAGGCCGCGTTTGTCGGGCTGATTTTCTTTCTGATACTTGGTTTGAACCTTTATGAAAAACGATTCTGGTGCAGGTACCTCTGCCCCCTCGGCGCGTTCCTCGGCATCCTCTCAAGGTATTCACTTCTTAAAAGATCGGTCAGCGAGGGATGCACGGAATGCGGCGCGTGTTCTATAGAGTGTCAGGGCAATGTCTCGCCCGATAAAAAAGACCAATGGAAACCAACGGAATGTTTTTACTGCTGGAATTGTGATGACATTTGTCCGCAAAATGCGGTCAGCTTCGGATTTCATTCTGCCGCAGGTCCCAAACCAGCGACGGGAATTGACCTCGGAAGGCGCAGGGTGGTCGCGTCTATGATGGGAGGTGTTGTTGCCGTTCCTTTACTAAGGGTAAATCCGCTTTCACAATCCAATATGCTTTCAACAAAGCTCCTGCGGCCTCCGGGCTCTCTTGAGGAAAGCGAGTTTTTAAAAAGGTGCGTGAAATGCGGCGAGTGCATGAAGGTATGCATTACCAACGGGCTTCAGCCGGCCTTTCTTGAAGCGGGACTTGAGGGCATCTGGTCGCCAATGCTTGTGCCGAAAGTCGGATATTGCGAGAACAGGTGCACGCTCTGCGGACAGGTATGCCCCACAGGCGCCATAAAAAAATTACCGCTTGAAGAAAAGATGAGGGTCAAGATAGGTCTTGCTATGATAGATAAAAACAGGTGCCTGCCTCACGCTCATGCAACCCCATGTATTGTTTGCGAGGAAGTCTGCCCTACGCCAAGGAAGGCAGTCTGGTTTGAAAAAAGCATTGTGAAAGACAGAGAGGGCAGGGCCATTGAGATTCAACAGCCGAGGGTGGACCTGGAACTGTGCATCGGCTGCGGGATATGCGAGGCAAAGTGCCCGGTAAAAAGTCAGCCTGCTATCTATGTGACAAACATCGGCGAATCACGATCGGACAAAAACCGGCTGCTCCTGTCGTAGGAAAACCCGCTGCTTCTCTTCCGCCCTTGATATTATTCAACGGTTAATTTATCTTATTTATCTATATTGCTGGAAGCGGTCAGCTATCAGCGGTCAGCAAAAATATAGGCTCTGTTTTTAGCTGATTGCTTGCAGTTAACCCCTGACAGCTAAGCCGCCGGAGTGGTGGAATGGCAGACGCGGTGGACTCAAAATCCACTGAGGGCAACCTCGTGGGGGTTCAAGTCCCCCCTCCGGCACCACCTATGAATTAATTGAAAGTTTGACTGACAACCATTAGATTTTTTAACATATCCCTGTAAAACAGGAATTATTATTCTTGTCGACTCCTCAATAAAGAAGCATGGAATTATGAAAGCAGAATTTTTCAGGAGCGCTGATTTCTTACAGAATTTATTTGATGCCGTTCCTTCCTTTCTTTTTATTGTCGATTCCGATGTCCGTATACACCATCTGAATTCTTCCGCGTTAAAATTATTAAACAAAGACAGGGAAGCAATCCTGTTGAAAAGAGGAGGGGAGGTCTTAAACTGCCTCTACTCCCATGAAGTGCCCGAAGGGTGCGGGCGTTCAGCGCATTGTAAAGAGTGTGTCATCAGAAATTCTGTGACCGAGGTTTTCAAGGGGAAAAATGTTTTCCGAAAGACCACAAAAGTAAAACACCTTGCAGACACCGGGATACAGGAGGTCTACCTTTCGATAACAGCAAGCGCTTTTCCCTACAGGGACAGCACATACGCCCTGCTTGTGCTGGAAGATGTCACGAGAGAAAAAAGGTTCGAGGAGGAGTTACGCCTTCACGCGGCGCAGCTTGAGGCTTCTTACAAGGACATGGAGAGTTTCAGTTATACGGCATCTCATGATCTCAAGACCCCGCTCAGGATCATTGAAGGGTTCTCACATATCCTGCTTACTGATTATTCAGATAAACTGGACGACAACGGAAGAGGATTGCTGAACAGCATTAGAGGCAATACGAAAAAAATGTCGCAGCTTATTGATGACCTTCTCGAGTTTTCCAGGGTGAGCACAAGAGAGATCCAGCGTACCGAAATAAATATGGAGTCCCTGATCAAAAGTATATTTGAGGACATGAAGCAGGCTGCCTGGGGAAGGTCCATGCATCTGAAGATCGGGGCCTTGCCGCCGGCTTATGGCGACATGTCAATGGTCCGCCAGGTCCTTGTTAATCTATTATCGAACGCTGTCAAATTCACAAGCACCCGCAAGACAACAGTGATCACCGCCGCCGGCCGTACAGAGAATAATGAGAACATATATTACGTTCAGGACAACGGCGTAGGGTTCGATATGAAGTACTGTCATAAACTTTTTGACTCTTTCCAGCGGATACATGAGCCAAGCAAGTATGAGGGGACCGGCATCGGGCTGGCCATAGTAAGGAGAGTTGTTGAAAAACACGGCGGAAGGGTCTGGGCGGAAGGAAAACCCGATGAAGGGGCCTCGTTTTATTTCACCTTGCCGAAAAAGTAGCGCCAATTAATTTCCGCATTATTCGTTTCAAACATTTTTCCTGAAAAGTTGATTGCCGCAGAATAATGTGCATAATATTGTAGTCAAATAAAACGTTACCATGCAGTTAAACATAAGGAGGCTGGAATGAGAGTCAGGACCATACTTGAGACAATCGGCAACACGGACCATGTAAAGATCAATAAACTTTTCGGTGACAGGGCTGAGGTCTGGATGAAGCTGGAGCGTTCAAATCCCGGCGGGAGCATCAAAGACCGTATAGCGTTATCAATGGTAGAAGACGCTGAGAGCAAAGGCATTCTCAAAAAGGACAGCGTGATCATTGAACCGACCTCCGGCAATACAGGCATCGGCCTTGCTATGGTCGCGGCTGTCAGGGGATACAAGCTCATTCTCGTCATGCCTGAATCAATGTCAATTGAACGCCGCAAGCTGATGTCTGTCTATGGAGCTGAATTCGTTCTTACCCCGAAAGAGAAGGGGATGAAAGGGGCGGTTGATAAAGCCGCGGAGATGGCCGGGGAAGTGCCGAATGCATGGATGCCCCAGCAGTTTGAAAATGAGGCCAACACAGAGGCGCACAGGAAGTTTACCGCTAAGGAGATCCTCAGGGATTTTCCCGAAGGCATTGATTGTTTGATCACAGGCGTTGGAACAGGCGGACACATAACAGGATGTTCTCAGGTCCTCAAGAAAGAGTTTCCAAATCTGAAAGTCTTTGCCGTTGAACCGGCCGCTTCACCCGTTCTCAGCGGCGGCAAGCCCGGCCCGCATCCCATACAGGGAATCGGCGCGGGGTTTATTCCGGGGATACTCCATAAAGAACTTCTGGATGGGATCATACTGGTCACAAAAGAAGAGGCCTTTGAATACGCGCAGCGGTGCGCTAAAGAAGAAGGGATATTTGTCGGCGTGTCCTCAGGAGCGTCTCTCGCAGCGGTCTCGAAAAAAATAAAGGAGGTCCCGGCGGGAAGCCGCATACTTACGTTCTGCTACGATACAGGTGAAAGGTATCTGTCAGTAGAGGGGCTGTACTAAAAAGCAATGGCGGCCGAAATAAAAGTCTGCTCCTGAATTTCTATAATCGACAAAAAAAGTAGTTAGTAGACGGTAGTTAGGGCTCCCAAACTACCGTCTACTGACTACTCTTTGATGTTAGTTGTCTTCAATAATAATAAGGGTCAAGCCGCAATCGGGGCATTCTACCGCGTCATCACTCACAGGAGAGGCACATGCCGGACACTTCCCCTGGCTCATCATTTCCCTTGAAGCCTGCAGCTCAGGATGTATCTCAGCGCAGTGTTCCTCTATGCGCTCATTCGCCTTCTCAGCATCCTGCGATGACACCAGCAGCCGGTATGTATCGCCGCAGCATCCTTTTTTGCAGCCGGCATCGGTATTGACAGCGCAGGAGATATTGGAATCGATCAGGACATTATAAAGCTCATCCATCCACTTTAAACCGCCTTCCCTGACAACGACCGTATTCTCCAGGGACTTATCCATGCACCGCTTCTTTTCCTCCTGCATCTTTTTGTTTTCCTCAGGCGTCAGCAGGACCGCGCCGCAATCCGCGCAGCGCTCGATATGCGGGAAATACTCAGTGGTGCAATTAGGGCATATTTTAATCCGAGTCATTGTTTAATTATAAAGATAACGCATCCCATTTGCCAGCATACTATCTGACTTGCACATTCCGCACTGGTGAAAAAGGGCAGAGGTGATGTAAATCGAGTTGCATCGGCCAGGTCAATTTGCTATCATAATGCTATCACTAATTATAAAGGAGAAAGCATGGCCCAATTACTTGTAAGAAATATTGAACCTGAAACCATTGACCGGCTCAAGGTGCGGGCAAAGCGTCATCACCGTTCCCTGCAGGGTGAAGCAAAAATAATTCTGGAAGAGGCCGCGCGAAAAATCACCATGGAAGAGGCGCGAAAACGGGTCCAGCAGTGGCGCAAGAAATTCGCAGGCAAAAAGTTCAGCGACAGCGCGGAACTGATAAGAGAGGACCGGGACCGTTGAAGAAATATGTTGTAGATGCGTCGGTGAGCATCAAGTGGTTTGTCCCTGAAATTCACGAAGAGGCCTCCTTGCGGGTACTGGACAGTGCTGTTGAACTCTATGCCCCGGATTTAATTTATGCTGAGATGGGAAATGTCTTATGGAAGAAATGGCGCCGGAAAGAGTTGTCCGGTGAAGATGTCAGCGGCATTATGCAGGATTTCATGGCTATAACTTTTCAGATCCATAAGAGCTTCGACCTATCGGCTGATGCATTAGATATAGCAAAGGAGCACAACCAGACATTTTATGACTGTATCTATGTTGCACTTGCACTGAGCGCTGAGTGCGCTTTAATTACTGCGGACAACAAACTATATAAAGCCTTTCATAAGTCCAATCTAAAGAAACATATTCTATGGATCGAGGATATCCCATAGATGCTTGTTAACCGGGAATTCCACTCTTTCACACTTTGGCACTTTCGCTCTTCTATTATTGTTCTGTTGCTCTGCGGCGCTGAATAGTTCAGAGGCAATTCAAGGCAATTCGAGTTATTGCCCTTTAAAGCTGCTTGACGTATAATCATTGCTTAAATTATGCAAGAGAACAGTGTTGTCGGAAAAGATGCTAAGTATGATGTCGTAATAGGTGGAATTTTATTCTTAATAGTTTTTATATCAAAGGCCAACGTTTTAAACCTTCCATATCACTGGGACGAGATGGGCGCATTTGTCGTCCCCGCTCACTGGTTAGCCGAGGGCAGCCTTCTTAGAGTTTTACCGGGACTTCATCCTCCCGAAGTGTTTTTCGGTCATCCCCCCGGTTTTCACCTGACCCTGGCTTTATTTTTTAAAGTTTTTGGTGAAAAAATATGGCTGCCCCATTTATTTATGGCAGGCTTTTCATTCTTGGGCGTATATTTCACATACTTACTGTCGAGCCATTTGTTTGATCGCGTAACCGGGCTGTTAGCTTCACTGTTATTATTTTTTACGCCGCTCTATTTTACCCTGTCAGGCATTGCTTATCCGGAGCTTCTCGTCGCTTCTTTAGGAATCATGTGCGTATACTTCATGCTTAAGGAAAGATACATGGCTTATCTCGCCTGCGGTTTATATCTCTTTACGATCAAAGAATCTGCGGCAGCGATACTCTTTGCAATAATGCTTTATTCCTATCTTCAGGACAGGACCCGCCCTGATGTAAAAATCAAAACCCTTAAATATGCTGTCCCTTTTATCCTGCTTTGCGTCTTCTTTATAGTACAAAAAATAACCACGGGTATGTTCCTTCCTAATACATATTTTGATTCCAATCCATTCTTACGGCCTAATTTTGATAGTATAAAATGGGCCTTTTATAAGCAGGGCAGAATAATATTGACTTCCTTGATCGTTTTGAATTTACTTATCAATAAAAAGACAATAGTCCGGAAAAAAGAAATTGCTCTTTTTATGATGATTTTTTTATTCTTTGTAGGGACTTTTTCTTTTATTTATTTTGGTGGACGTTATATCCTGCCTGTCCTTCCGTATTTTTGCATTCTCGGCGCATATTCCGTTGTCCAACTATTCAAAGATTCGAGGCTCCGGATAGCTATCGTAATTGTTATACTTGCTGTTTTTATCGGCAAGACTTACAGCAGTAAAAAGCACAGCGGCGGTTTTGATACGGACATGCAATATGTGGACGTAGTCCGGACACATAAAGAGACGTGCCAATATATAGAAGAAACCTTTCCCGGGAAAACAGTATTGGCCGAATGGCCCGTTTCGGTCGCGCTAAAATACCCTTATCTGGGATATGTGAATAAGCCTGTAAAAGTTGTAAGGGTCGACGAGCCTTGCGACATCATTATTTATACCCTTCAGGGACACCCCAATAACAGGAAGATTAAGGAAATAATTAATCAGCAAAATCTTAGTCCGCACAAGATAATTGAGAACAACGGCAAGCGTGATGAAATTTATTTGACAAAGTCTTATTAGTGTACCTTAACCTCCCATACATACAGGCGGCCTCCTGCCGAATGATAACATCATCGGAAGTGCCAGATTGACGGGAGTTCTGTTTAAAGCGTCCACAGTTTCAGGCTGCCCGGATCAGATAATCCTCTTGGCACACTGGGGCAGGCTGCGCTTTATGAATGCAACACCAGCACTATTTAAAGATAGTGCCTGCAAGAAGTAATCTATGCATAGCCACATTTAATCCGCTTCAACCGCCGCTCTCAGTTCGTGCAGTATGTCCTGAATTAAATCCGTGCTGATCCTTTTTGAGAACCGGAGTTTATTAACGTATTTTGGGTCTTTGACTATGTTGATCAAGTCAGCTTTATGGATAACATTATGGGGCGGCATGTCGCATCGTTTCGCGTACTTTTCCCTGATATCGAAAACTTTGCGGAAAACGGCCTTATTGTCGTCCCGGAGCCTGCCGTATCCGTTTATCTTCCTGTATTTGTCTTCAGGGTTCCTGGTGTAATCCTTGTTCTGGATCTGCAGGTTCCTCAGGAAAAAGGGCTCAAATAATTTCTTTGCGTACAGTTTCGCTAAAATAACGTCCTTCAATGGAAGCAGATGTATGACATCGTTGAGGGCATAATCAATTGCCTCTTCAAATACAGGCCTGTTTGCCCAGTTATGCTTCTGAAATTTCTTTTTCTTTTCCAGAAATATTCCAAGTTCAAATGCAATTACCGAATGAAGGTCCTTCTTGTCATAATCAAGGAGATCGGCAGCCGGCCTCAGATCCAGTATCGATTTAATTTCTATATCGGCGGAGTTTTTAAGTAAAGATAAGTCGCTCCCCGCGTCATACATTACTTTCAGTATGTTCGCATTCTCAAAGAGGAGTTTGAGGGTAGCGGTATCTATCCTGAACGGATCGATGATCACCTTGTTCACTCCATCGAAGATCTGCGTTAAACATAACCTTTCTCCGTAAGCGTGCAGATTGGACTCCGCCTCTATATCCAGTGCGATGATATGGAGCCCTTTTTCTTCAAACTTCCCAAGGTATGATCGAAGCCCGGACCTGTTGTCAATATTAATGTAGTTCATAAGTTAAATCGTAGGGGCAGGCCGTGTCTGCCCTTTTTACCTCTGCTCCAATGTTTCAACGGCAATGCCGCATGAATCAAAATTCTCAAGAAAGACAGGGAACGGTTCCTCAGGGCAAAGTTCGTACAGCTTTTCCACAAAGTCCATTACATATGCCGCGGCGCGGTGTTTCATGTGCGCGTTGTTGTCTGCGAAAATTATAAAGTGAATAAACCTTGTCGGGTCCTGCTTTAACTGAAGTGAATTGTAGAGCAGTGTTCCCGGCTCTTTTTCCCTCACCTTTGAGATAAGTTCATTTATCGCTTTCTTCGCCTCATCAAGTTTTTCTTCCTTCACCTGAAACGGAATCATCACATATTCTCTCATTCTAATCCTCTCTTTAGTGGTATTCACTATTGGTCATCCCGCATGACTATTTCTCATCGAATGAGAATGACTCGCAGGCAGTGTAGTTCTCCAGGTCCTGGATCTTTATTTTCTGCTCCAGGAGCAGCGCGTTTGCGATATCGCCATAAGTTACGACCCCGATCAGCCTTTTGTTCTCAAAGACAGGCATGTGGCGGATGCGCGCAGTTATCATGACGCCCATGCACTCGTCAACGGACTTGTCTGGAGTAATACAATAGATTTCCCTTGTCATTATTTTTTTGACCGGCACTTCTTTGGGGGACAATTCTTTCAGGATTATATTTCTGGCCAGGTCTCTCTCGGAAACGATTCCGGCGACCTTGTCCCTGTCGATGACGACTAATACCCCAATATTCCTTTCCGCCATGATTTCCATAGCCGTATAGGCGGTGTCCTGGGGGCCTATGGACCAGACAGCAGAACTTTTTGACAGCAGTACATCCTTGATTTTTAACATTGCATGGTCACTCCATCTTATTTCTTTTCAATTATAAAATCGCTTCATGCGGCGTATTATGGCAGCGAAAAAGCGCTAACGCATGAATGCGGTTATTATACAACTTTAACAAAATAACGGGGAGATGGAAGGGCAAAAGTTCAAAAGTGCAGAGGAGCAAAAGTATATAAGAGCAAAAGTGCCAGAGGACCAGCGCACTTGACCACGGAGACATCGATTGCATAAATTATAAGTACGAGCATTTAAATCGCGCGTTCATGTTTTACAAAGGAGACTTAAATGGACATCAATAAATTGCGTCAGCTTCTGCCCGATAGTCTGGAAGACGAGCACCTGTTCGTCTCTACGCGGGACCATGTCGGGAAGAACCGTTATCAATGGAATATTGTGCTTGAAAGGGGTCTTTCTTTTGATTACGGGCTTTTCATGCCGGCCTGTCTTCCCTGTTTTACCGAGGCGGCCATCAATAATTTATCAGGTCTTACCTACATGGAACTGGCATGGGTGATAATGAGGGGCTTTCTCCCTAAAGAAGATATATCCGATGTCATTCTTGCGGACATTTGTGAAGGCGCGTACAGTGAAACGATCATCCCGATCGAGGAAGCCGTTGATGACAACAATCTTGTGATTGCGCGTCTTGACAGGGGGCCTTCGTGCAGCTTCAAGGACTTTGCCGCGAGGTTTCTTGCAAGGCTTATGGGCCATTATCTCTCAATCAAAAAGAGACGGGCTGCTGTCATCGTTGCCACATCAGGTGATACCGGCACGGCGATACAGACGGCCTTTTACGGCGTGCCGAACACGAATGTCCTCGTCCTGTACCCCGCCGACAGGGTCTCCGATGTGCAGGAAAAACAGATGCTCTCGGTAACGGGAAATGTCCGCGCTGTCCCGGTCAATGGGAATTTTGATGATTGCCAGCAATTGGCCAAGAGGCTGCTTAATGATAATAATATCCGTGAACGGTTTAATCTCACCTCGGCCAATTCCATATCGGTGTGGAGGTTACTGCCTCAAACCGTTTATTACTTCCATATCTGGCTGGAGCTCAACAGGAAGTTCCCCGGCCAGAATATTTTATTTGCTGTGCCATCGGGCAATCTCGGCAATCTCACCGCGGGACTGATAGCAAAGCGGATGGGTCTGCCTGTCAA
Organism: Nitrospirota bacterium; assembly: GCA_016214845.1. NCBI lineage: Bacteria > Pseudomonadati > Nitrospirota > Nitrospirota bacterium. The sequence continues at coordinate 145,075 of JACRMS010000030.1, forward strand.
GGTTTTTATCGCCGGAACTAACGCAAATAATATCTTTGCGAACATTGTCGGTAAAGGGACCTCCTCCGGCAGTCTCAGCAATAAGAACACGCTTGCAAATTCAATGGACATCTCCGTGCCCTCAAACCTTGAGCGTATACTTTACCTGTACGGCGAATCACCGGAAAATATACCTGATATTCTTTTAGAAAAGAGAAGCATCTCGCCGGAGGTGGTGAGAAGCCTGCGCAAAGATGTTTTCGGAGAGGACATTATCACGAACGAAGATATCGAGGCGCACATCGTAAGATTCTGGCGGAGAAATAACATCGTCCTCGAACCGCATGGAGTAATAGGCGTGGCAGCGTCTTTCAGATACCGCCAGTATTTCAGCGGCGACAAATCAATTATCGCTGTGCTTGAGACCGCGTCACCGTCGAAGTTTCCCGATTTTCAGAAAAACTATCCGGACATCCCCATTCCGCAGTGCCCTGCAGTTAAAAAATTGGCAAGGGTAGATCTTAAAGCCATCCGCCCCAAAAGGGTGCCTGCCGAGCCGGGCGCGATCGTCGAGAAACTGGAAGCACTGATTAACGGCAAGTAGGAAAGTTCCAAAGTGCCATAGAGCAAAAGTGCAAAAGCAGGGGCAGGCCCCTGTGCCTGCCCAATTGGTTATGAGCGGAGGGACAATTGGTTTGAGAATAAGGTATTCGATATGACGTCATGCAAACACAGTAATCTCGTGCTATTGCCTGCGGCGAAGAACATGCTGCGGTGCAGGCGCTGCCATTTGACAATCAAGGCTGATGAACTCGGAAAGAGTTTTTGTCCTGAATGTTTTGAGACACACAACGAGAAACGTTATGACTTTGAAGAGATAGAGGTGAATGAAACAGGAATTTCAAAATACAGATGTGAAGACTGCGGTGTCATTATTGAAAGCGGTTAGCGCGATACCTTGACAAAGCTTCCTTCATTCTTTAATATTTTCAATATCATACAGAATACTGTTTTGATAATTGACACACATTGAAGGCGCGTAGCTCAGTGGGAGAGCGCTTCCTTGACACGGAAGAGGTCAGGGGTTCGATACCCCTCGTGCCTACCATTTTTTAAGAAAGCAGACAGCTATCAGCGGTCAGCCGAAGAAGCTTTACCCAGCTTTTTTTGTTGCAAGCTAACAGCTAAAAGCTATTACAGGGAGGTTTAAATTTTAGAATCTGCGCAAAACGATAAGGAATTTCTTGAAGTCTACCGCCATAGCACTTCCCACATAATGGCCCACGCTGTTAAAGAACTTTTCCCGGACACAAAGTTTGCGATAGGCCCTGCTATTCAGGACGGCTTTTATTATGACTTCGATTGCGATCATGCTTTTACTCAGGAAGACCTGCCCCGCATCGAAGAAAAAATGAAGGAGATCATAAAGGCCAACAAACCGTTTGTGAGAAAAGAGATGCCAAAGGGGGAAGCTGTAAAGTTTTTCCAGGAGCGCGGCGAGACCTACAAGGTGGAACTTATAAATGAGATCCCGGATGAGACGGTTTCCCTCTATGAGGAAGGTAACTTCATTGACCTCTGCCGGGGCCCGCATCTGGAATCAGCAGGAAAAGTTAAGGCGTTCAAGCTTCTGTCCGTCGCAGGCGCTTACTGGCGCGGGGATGAAAAGAACAAGATGCTCCAGCGCATTTACGGGGTCTCATTTCCGACAAAAGATGAATTAAAAAAGCACCTTGATTTCCTTGAAGAGGTCAAAAAGAGAGACCACAGGCGTCTTGGAAAAGAGCTGGACCTTTTCAGCATGAACGATGATATTGGTTCAGGACTGGTCCTCTGGCATCCGCGTGGAGCAACGATCAGAAGGGCCATTGAAAACTTCTGGCTGGACGAACACTACAAGTCGGGTTATCAGATTCTCTACACGCCTCACATGGCAAAACTTGATTTATGGAAGAAGACAGGCCACCTGGATTTTTACAGAGAGAACATGTACTCGCCGATGGAGATAGAGGGTCTTGATTATGAAATAAAACCCATGAACTGCCCCTTCCACGTATATATTTTTAAGAGCCAGTTGAGGAGCTACAGGGACTTGCCTCTGCGCTTTGCAGAATTAGGCACTGTTTACAGGTATGAGCGCTCAGGCGTGCTGCATGGGCTTCTAAGGGTCCGGGGTTTTACACAGGATGACGCTCATATATTTTGCAGGGAAGATCAGATCGAAACTGAAGTGCTGAAGGTGCTGGAATTTACACTCTTCATTTTGGCGACCTTTGGATTTTCAGATTATGACATATACCTTTCAACACGGCCTGAAAAATACGTGGGCACTGAAGATGCGTGGAAAAAGGCAACCGATGCATTGCAGCAGGCGCTCACACATAAAGGATTGAAATACGAAATCGATCCGGGCGAAGGTGTTTTCTACGGGCCCAAGATCGATATCAAGGTCAGAGATTCCCTCGGCAGGCAATGGCAATGCAGTACGATACAGGTCGATTTCAATATCCCTGAACGGCTGGACATTACGTACAGGGGCGCGGACAGCAAGGACTACAGGCCGATAATGATACACCGCGCGCTCATGGGCTCGCTGGAGCGCTTTTTCGGCGTGCTGATCGAACATTACGCGGGGGCGTTTCCGTTATGGCTTTCCCCGGTGCAACTGTCCTTATTGACTATTTCGGACAGACATGTAGAATATTGCAGGGGCATAATGGACTCCTTGATTAAGGAGGGGATAAGGGTTGACATGGACGGCGAAAATGAGAAAATAGGTTATAAGATAAGGAAAGCTACTGTATTAAAAACACCCTACATGTGTATAATAGGTGATAAAGAATTAGAAAATAATACTGTAAATATCAGGAAAAGAAACGGAGAAAATGTCGGGGAAATGTCAGTTGAAAAATTAATAGCATTTCTCAAAGATGAAATCTCAAACAGGAGGAAATCATAGAAAAAGAGTTACGGATAAACAGGTGGATCAGGGCAAGAGAAGTTAGAGTGATAGGCAGCGACGGAAGCCAGTTGGGGGTCATGGATGTCAGAGACGCAGTTAAGCTTGCACAAGAGCAGGATTATGATCTTGTAGAAGTGGCCCCGGGTGCCGCGCCTCCTGTCTGCAGGATAATGGACTATGGCAAATACCGTTACCAGCAGAGCAAAAAGCATTCAACAAAAAGCAAGACTATAAATGTTAAAGAGATAAAGGTCAGACCTCAGATCAATGAGCATGACCTGCTTTTCAAGATGAAAAGCATACAGAAATTTTTAGAGCATGGAGACAAGGCGAAGATCACCATGATGTTCAGGGGCAGAGAGATTGTTCACGCGTCAATAGGGCAAAAGGTTTTTACCCGCATCCTTGAAGAATTTTCTCAGACAGCCAATGTTGAGCAGTCCACAAAAATGGAAGGCAACCGCATGACAATGGTTCTCGGGCCGAAGTAACAAACAGAATACGGAGAGAGGAGGTAGAAATGGCAAAACTGAAAACACACAGAGGAGCTGCAAAGAGATTTAAAAAGACTGCGACCGGAAAGATAAAAAGATTTAAGGCGTATAAGAGCCATCTTTTAGCAAGCAAGGCCTCTAAAAGGACCAGACATCTAAGAAAGAGCGGATTAGTACATAAGGCAAATCTTGACCACGTTAAGAAAATGCTCCCTAATTAATATACATCTGATCAGGCATATCCGCATCATCTTTTTATAATTAATAGATTACGTATTCAAAAATTTTAATAAATACTGTATAATTACGTTTCGAGATTGTCTGATACTTGTCATTGCGAGAAGCGTAACGGCGAAGCAGTCTCTTAAGTGTTAGACAGAATGACCGCGCACCTTTTGGGTGCTCGCAATGACATAATGTAAATAGTAAATTCAGGAGGTAACTATAAATGCCGAGAGCTAAAGGTGGTTTTAAAACAAGAAGGAGAAGGAAGAGAGTTCTCCAGATGTCGAAAGGCTATTATGGAGCAAAGAATAGCCTGTACAGGATCGCAACCGAGGCGGTTGACAAAGCATTGACCTATGCCTATAAAGACAGAAAGCTGAAGAAGAGAGACTTCAGGTCCCTGTGGATTATAAGGATAAACGCAGCGGCAAGGGCGCTGGGAATTTCTTACAGCCAATTCATGAACAAACTCAAGAAACTTAATATCGCGCTGAACAGGAAGGCCCTTGCTGACATGGCTTACAACGATCCGCAGGGTTTTAACAACCTTGTAGAAATGGTCAAGAAGGGTAATGCTCAATGATATCCTGTCCATAAAGAATCTTGCACGGGACGAAATCGAGAAAGCTGAAAGCCTTAAAGAAATACAAGATCTGAAAATCAAATACCTTGGCAAAAAAGGTTTCCTTACCGTCAAGATTAAATCCCTCGGCTCTATTCCTCAGGAAGACAGACGCGAATACGGGCGTGTTTTAAACGAAGCAAAGATATATATTGAAGACCTTCTCCGTAAATATGAAGAGACCTTCAATACCGCCGAACTGAATAAAATTCTCCAGACCCAGCGCATTGACGTTACAGTCCCCGGATGCTACATCCCAACCGGGCGTCTCCATCCCACAACTCAGGTGCTTGATGAGATCATAAAAATATTTACCTCTTTAGGCTTCAACGTTGAAGAAGGCCCTGAGATCGAACTCGACTTCTATAATTTTGAAGCGCTCAATATGCCGAAGAACCACCCCGCGCGCGATATGCAGGATACATTTTACATATCTGATGACGTTGTCTTGAGGACACATACCTCATCCGTGCAGGTGCGTGTCATGCAGAATACTGCCCCGCCGCTAAGGGTCATCGCCCCTGGAAAGGTCTACAGGTGCGATGCTGATGTGACGCACATCCCGATGTTCCACCAGTTGGAAGGTTTCATGGTTGACAAGCATATTACAATGAGCGACCTGAAGGGCGTTTTGCAAGTATTCATTCAAATGGTTTTCGGAGTTGATACGAAGTTACGCTTCAGGCCGAGCTTCTTTCCATTCACTGAACCGAGCGCGGAGATTGATATATCATGCGTCATTTGCAAAGGCGCCGGATGCAATGTCTGTAAAAATACAGGATGGCTTGAGATCCTCGGCGCAGGCATGATCAATCCAAGGGTATTTGAAATGGCAGGATATAATCCTGAGGTCTATACAGGGTTTGCCTTTGGAATGGGAATCGAACGCGTTGCAATGCTTAAGTACGGGATTGACGATATCAGACTTTTTTACGAGAACGATAAAAGGTTTCTGCAGCAGTTTTAGAAGATCCCAACTGTCAGACCGGGCATTTTCCATCTGAAAAATCCGACTTACACCTTATCAAAGATTTTGGTAGTGGGTCAGTTTCCCAAACTGACCCACTACCAAGATTTTTATTGACTTTTCATATAATCTGTTTTAAGTTAAGTTAACCATTTGCTCTTAAGCTGTAACATCTTACAACTCATTAATTCTTTACGAACCTTTTTCAAAAGTAATCTTTATCGAAAGGGGAATATGATGATAAAGAAAGTTACCCACCGGTTTTTCTCAGCACCTGTATTATGCTTTTTACTGTTTATCTTTGTGTCGGCGTTAAGCCGGAGTGTGAGCCCCGCGGTTTTTATACCCTTTACTGAGCCGCTTGATGACTGGCAGAGCAGGGATTCCTTATCTGGAGGTAACCTGATTTCCGTCGCCTACAGCGGCAGCGTTTTTGTTGTCGTGGGAAACACAGGAACAATTCTCACGTCTCCTGACGGGACGATCTGGACGCAGAGGACATCGGGGACAACCAGTCCTCTTAATGACATTACCTATGGAGGCAATATCTTTGTAGCAGTGGGAACAAACGGAACGATCCTCACGTCACCTGACGGGACAACCTGGACGCAGAGGACATCGGGGACTGCCAATTTCATCACCGGCGTCACCTATGGAGGCAATATCTTTGTAGCAGTGGGAACAAACGGAACGGTCCTCACGTCACCTGACGGGACAACCTGGACGCAGAGGACATCGGGGACTGTCAATTATCTCGGGGGCGTCACCTATGGCAACGGCATCTTTGTTGTTGTGGGGTATCCGGTGATCCTCACGTCACCTGACGGGATAACCTGGACGCAGAGGACATCGGGGACTGCCAATGGCCTCTATGGCGTCGCCTATGGCGTCAATACATTTGTCGCTGTGGGAGACAACGGAACGGTCCTCACGTCACCTGACGGGACAACATGGACACAGAGGACCCCGGGGATTTACTACAGGCTTTACGGCGTCACCTATGGGGGCAATACCTTTGTAGCAGTGGGAGCAAACGGAACAATTCTCACTTCTCCTGACGGGACAGCCTGGACGCAGAGGACATCAATAACTGCCAATACACTCGGCGGCGTAGTCTATGGCGGCAATAATACCTTTGTTGCCGTGGGGGATTACGGGACGATTATTCAGGCAGGCACTAATGTCTGGATGTCTGTGTCCGGCGACTGGGTTTATGAGAACGGCGAATACAGCGGTTTGGACGCAGCCGGGACTTTGGCGATCACGGTTCTCGGCAATTCACAAACAGTCAATCCCGTGGTAATAGAATCAGACCTCTTCATGCAGCCTGATGATGTGCTGTATACCAACGGTTTTATTATTTTCGACTATCAGGGGCCTAACGATTTCAAATATGCCGGGGCCAAAGAAGGGCTTAATAAATGGCTGATAGGATATTATGATGGGAGCTGGCATGACCTTGCGGAATTATCAGAGCCGGTTGATGCAGCGAGATGGTACAGGTTGAGGGTTGAGATTAACGGCAACACAGCAAGGCTGTATGTGGATGATGACAGGGACGGAAGCGGATATGTTTACAAGACAGAGGCGGCTTTTACAAATACCGGGGCCGGCCCAATCGGACTTGCGGCACTTTACAGCCATTCGCATTTCGACAATTTTGCCGTCATAATTGATTCAGACGGCGACGGTTATCTTGCGGATGTTGATTGCAATGATAACGATGCCAACATATATCCCGGAGGGCTTCCGGCAAGAATTCCAGGGACAAGTCCTGTGTATTTCACCACGCTTCAGGCGGCTTACGACGCGGCTGGAGACGGGGATACGATTCAAGTTCAGGCTGCGGCGTTTACAGAGAGCTTCAACCTCAACCTTAATAAATCAGTAACACTGAATGGCGGATATGATTGCGGATACGCGGCA
>JACRMS010000031.1 GCA_016214845.1 Nitrospirota bacterium
GGTGCATCTGGAGAAAAGAGTGTTGTCTATACCGAGATGATCCCTCTTCTTATCGAGGCTGTCAAGGAACAGCAGAAGACCATTGAAAAGCAGAATAAAGAGATAGAGGAACTGAAAGCAGGCGTTAAGAAAGCCCTGTCACCCAATCTGACGGCAGAACAACGCTGGCAGTAGGAAAGTTGCAAGGGAGTAAATAACTGTTGTGAATGAGCAAATGGAAGGCCTTTCTTGATTATATAGAAGGGCCTTCCATATTTTTTTGCAGCATCAAATTTCCCATAGCCTTCTTGCAAAATCTGTCATATTCGGATAGTATTTTATACATTCGCAATTAAAAATAATTGATATGAAAATTAGTTTACAAAATCTCCTCTTACCCCTGAAGGGTAAATAAATATCCCAGGGAGAAAGAGAGATTTTTGCAGGAGATATTAATTGAAGGCATCATATAAATGGCTTAAGGAATTTGTTGATTTTAAATTATCACCTGATGAACTGGCCCATGCCCTTACAATGTCCGGGTTTGAAGTTGAGGGCATGGAGGAGATCGAGGGCGATGCCATTCTTGATATCAACGTCACTCCTAACAGGCCTGACTGTCTCAGTATCACCGGCATTGCGCGCGAGATATCCGCGATCTTAGAAATTCCTTTAAATATAAAATCTGTTGAGATCCGGGAGCAGGAGGGCAGGGGGCCTGAAGTTGAGATCAAAGATCCTCACCTTTGTCAGAGATACGCATCAAGATTAATTCACGGTGTGAAGATCGCACCTTCACCTGAATGGCTTACAAAGCGTCTTGAGTCTCATGGGGTTAAAGTAATCTGTAATGTTGTGGACATTACAAACTATGTTCTTATGGAAATGGGGCAGCCCCTTCACGCGTTTGATCTTGATAAATTAGCAGGTGGGAAAATAGTCGTCAAGACAGCGGGCACTGAGAAAAGTTTCCGGACTCTCGATAGCGAAGATAGGAATTTAAAGGAAGATATGCTTTTGATATGGGACGCTGAAAAGCCGGTTGCTTTAGCCGGGATCATGGGCGGATTGAATACCGAGGTGTCTTCCGAAACAGTTAATGTACTTCTTGAAAGCGCCCATTTTGATCCTGCGTCAATAAGACCTACTGCCAAGGGTGCTAATCTCACAACCGAATCCTCTTACAGGTTTGCCAGGGGAGTGGATATAAACAATATTACAAAAGCCCTTGACAGGGCTGTAAAGATGATCGCTGAAATTGCGGGAGGACGAGTTTCACAATTGACTGATGTTTATCCTGAACCATATGTTCCCAGGCAGGTTCCGGTAAACTTTAAAAAGATAAATTCCCTGCTTGGAATTCAAATTGATGAAACGATTATCCAAAACATCTTAAACAATATCGGTCTTGGCATTAAAAGAGAAGGGGATGTTCTTCTCGTTACTCCTCCAAGTTTCAGGCAGGACATTCAGAGAGATGTTGATATCGTAGAAGAGATAGCGCGATTGTACGGATACGACAAAATTCCTGTAACGCTGCCGAGTATCAAAATGCGTCCCGCCCCTGTGAACAAGAGGCAGGACCTCATCAGGACCATAAAAAATTCCATGTCCAAATCAGGATTGTCTGAGGTGATCAATTACAGCTTTCTTAATCCGGACACTCTCGATAAACTGAATATTCCATTTGGGGATAAAAGAAGAAATTTGATATTAGTAAAAAACCCGCTAAAAAAAGAAGAGGCGGCGATGAGGACCACACTTTTGCCTTCGCTGCTGAATAACGTGAGACTGAACCTGAACCGGGGTGAAAAAGCTCTACGCTTTTTTGAAGTGTCAAAGGTCTTCCTTCCCTCAGACAATAAGCTGCCGGATGAAGTCATTCAGTTAGCTGCTATATACAACAAAGACATGTCCGCATCTTTATACGGAAACAAACATGACGGGTTTTATGATTTAAAAGGCGCTCTTGAAAACCTACTTCGGGATATAAATATAACAGGCTACCGTTTTGAACAGGGCTTAACACCAGTTGAGCCATATCTGCATCCTGGAAAATCTTGTTCCATATCGATAGGCAGTGAAACCATGGGCTCTCTTGGCACAATCCATCCACGTGTCCTTGAGTCATTCGACATTAAAGGCAATTTAATCATGTTTGAAATTTATAACGTTGAGAAGTTACTGGAATATATTTCATACAAAACAACGTTTATATCATTGCCCAAATTTCCATATGTTGAGAGAGATGTTGCCATAATCGTCTCAAAGGACATAACCGCTGAGCAGGCACAAGAAGAAATATTGAATGTGGATTCGGACCTCATTGAGTCTGTTACTCTATTCGATATATACACGGGCAAGCCGATTCCCGATGATAAAAAGAGCCTCGCTTTTTCCATCCGCTACAGGATGGCTGACAAAACCCTCACAGACGAGGAAGTTGATTCACTGCATTCAGTTATTGTAGAGAGACTTAAAAACATCCTTAACGCAGAGATGCGCAGCTAAAATTACTTCTTCCTTGCATCTTCCATTCAGAATCTTGTATCGTTTTGTATGGATATCACAAAAAAAATCCTGTCTGACCCTGTTAATAAATGGATATTCAGTAATTTTAAAAAAGATATCTATCTTGTTGGTGGATACATACGCGATCTATTACTCGGTTACAAGTCTAAAGATAAGGATTTTGTTTTAAAAGGCAACGTAGAAAATATCGCAAAGAAAACTGCAAAGAACTTTACTGGCACCTTTATTGTTCTGAAAAGGAATCAGACCTATCGAGTAGCTTTAAAAAATAGTAGTTTCATAGACTTCTCGTATTTTTCCAATAGTATTCTTGAGGACTTATCCAAGCGTGATTTTACGATAAATGCAATAGCATGGTCGCCTGAATCAGGAATTATTGCGCCATTTGGGAGCATCAAAGATATTGAAAATAAATTAATCAGGATGATCAATCCCAAAAATCTCGAAGATGATCCGCTGAGGATTCTCAGAGCTTACAGGCTTGCAGCGCAATTGAGTTTTACAATAGATAAAAACACAAGGAAGTTTCTCAAAGAATATTCTCCACTAATTACTAAGGCCGCTCCCGAAAGGATTACTGAGGAAATAATAAAACTTTTAAACAGTGGCATTTCTCATTATGCGCTTAGATTGTGTATTAAAGATAAAGTTCTAATTAATATCTTTAAGTTAAGCCAACACATCTTAACAACTAATATAAATTTCATAGATAACTTTAACGTTCATCTGGACAGGATGCATAAGGAAAAAAAACTATATCGCTTTCTCGATACTGAAATTAGCCAGGGCTTAAAATCAGCCGGACTTATTCGGATTGCCTTGCTTCTGCTCAAAGAAAATAGTGGAGATCTACAAGAAATTACTCAGAGACTAAGATTGAGCAACTTAATAAAAAAGAAACTGAAGGGCATTTATGAAAGTAATCAATACTGTGGGGGAAGCCCTACAGATAAAAAGTTATTCAATATATTTGACATAGCAAATGACAGCGTTTACGAGATAGCTATCATATTAGCTATCCGCAATAAGAAAAAAATGTTACCTCTACTTGAAAGGGCACGTTATTTTATGAAAATAAAAACTCAACCTCTTATAAGAGGAAATGAAATACTAGGACTTATGAATATCGAATCCGGGCCAATCGTAGGAGAAATTCAGCAGAAGATACGAGAAAGACAGTTCCTTAACTTTATAAGAACAAAGGCAGATGCAAAGAAATGGATAGCATCTAACTTTACATAATATATCTTGTCAAGCAAAATCTTCACCTCCACAACAAATATTTTCCCCGAGATAAAATATTTCAGCGCCAAAATATCTTAAACGCGAAGGTGTCTGTGTCTGATACCGCGCCTTTCAGGAGCTAAAAAATCCCGCCAGACTTGATTGCATCTTTAATTGACCCCTGAAGCAAACATAAATCTATATCTTCTTTTTCCGTCTGTCATGATTTTTTTACCTGGACGACACAGACAGAAAATTTGTCACAGTTCAATTTTTACTTACCTTAGTGAAAGTAAAAATTTGAAAGGAGATTTAAAGATGAAAAAATGTGTGATTTGCGGAAAGCCTCACAACAACGAAGGCCAGCTTTGCACCGACTGTCTACTTGGACCAGTCAGAAAGGAGTTCTACAGATGATAATCTTTAAAGTCAAACGTTACCAAAAATCTTTAATACAGTGCGACGCTTGCAAAGAGATATTAAAAGTAAGAAGTAAATATGTATACGTTTCTTTCAAACCATACCGCTACGAAGTTCACAAAAGAGTATGCCTAAAATGCCTACCAACTTACCTTAAAACTAAAGAGGAGGTGGACAGATGAGAACCTTCACGATCAGAACAATTATACCTGAACGTAACTGTGACATTTGCGATCGCATATTAAAGCTCATGGACAGATACACGATTATACAAGTTCAACCATTTGTATATAAGCGTGTATGCGTAAAATGCCTTGAAGATTTCTTGAAGGTATACGGTAAACCTTAACAGGGTTTGCCGTTCAAGTACGGTTCAATTTTTTCTCTCACAGCACCCAAATTATAACCAGACTTTACCTGAAAGCGAACAAGAGGGATTCCAACTGTCTTAAACACCCGGTCTTTTATTTCATCGCTTCTTTTTCTGTCTTCTCTATCATGGCTTGAATCATCAAGCTCGATAGCAAGAATAGGGGACACAGAACTTTTATCACAGACCAAAAAATCTAAATGCTTTGCACTGATTCTATTAAAATAAAAATAATCCCAACTTACAGTTTTGACAATATCCTTTATTCCTACCTTGCAAAAAACTTCAACATTCTTATCTTTCAAAACAATATTCAACACACCATAAAAAGACCTCTCTGAATTCGTCAAAATAGAATCTCTTTTTACATAGGGGAATTTTGATTTATCATCAAGACGCTTCTTAAAATTAGCAGCATAATAAAGCAGAGCAACAATGAAGAACACCAACACGACAGAAATCCACAAAACCAAATTCAGCACAACCCCTCCAAATATTTTAGACCTAAATTGTATATCGGAAGGAAAACAAAAATACTTTAGAAAGCATCACCAGAATACCTTGTAACAACTTCCCAACGCTTAGGCTTTCGATAAATATAAATCCGACCTCGTTTATATTTGTCGTCTTCATACAAAAAAGCATTTCCACGATACCAGTAAAAGTCATCTAATTCAGCCCCCATATTCGCAAAAGAGATGATAGCATCACACAAAAGGTTAAACCCCTGCCTAAGATATGCCTTTATCTGTGATGAGCCTATACGACGCACTTTATCGTAACCATCACCAAGAGACTTTGTTATATATTTCATCAAATAAGACATTGACGGTTTACGAACTGGTCGGATATCAACGTTTCCATACTTCCAGTATCTTTGTATACGAAGAACATCTTCTTTCCCAAACTCAATATCAATAGGAAACCCAATGATCACATGCCAATGAAGAACCGCCTCACCTGTACTTTCAAGACGCTTTTCTTGTATTTCAGCAGTCCAGATATAAACTATCTTTCCATAGTAACAACGCATATTACTAAAAAAAAGATTAAGAAATTTAGGTTGATAATTTTCTTTTGCTTGAGTAAGAGTAATATGCTTTAAAAAATACGGCTCAATTCTGACTTTATTTAAAAAACCTTGAGCAAGTCTTTTTTGATTGCCGGCAGTAATGTCAAGAATGACTTCTTCACCTGTTTCTTTGTGACGCAGATGAACATAATCACCCTTTGTACTACTCTCATAAGTATCATATTTATATCCATTTATATCCAATCTTGCCCTCTACTTTCTTTAACTAACTTTGACTTGATATACATAATATACTAAATCCCCAGGGGAGCACGGTTTCCGAATCCTATCGGATTTTCGGAACCCGTGCTCCTTTCCTGTTTTTATCCTTTCTATGCCTTTTAGCATTCTTTTTAGTAACCTTACTTTTAGACACCACAGACTGAAAAGAAAATAAGCTTAATTGTTCCATATTCATGAACCTAACAACGCCTTTTAATTTTCCCATGTCCTACCATTGCCCCTTTCCTTAAAATCGATTACACGCAATCCTACGCATCCACTTTTTCGCTGAATCGACCTAAAAACGTCATGATCATCACAAGCAACAGAATAATCAAAAATAAAATCAAACACATTTAAACCACCTTTTCCTATTCAACATTAACTGAGTATCAACCTTCTTAATCCAATCAGCGTTATCTTTAAAAGGCCCCTTACAAAAATATCGTCTCTGATGTTCTGTCAACAAACATTCATAGACACGATGACACTTATTACATTTGCACTCATAAACATTCGGCATTAATCCCCCCTTTTACATAGACCAAAATCAAAGTCTTTATTTTGCGGCCCATACTCTTTGATAAAGTTTCCGTACTTCAAACGAAACTCATAATGCAAACACCGGGAGCACAAGCCTGATTGCTTTTGACCAGACCAGAGGACAGGCGTATTATTATTGATCTCTGAAACGAGCTGCTTTGTATCATAGAATTGTCCTATTTCAGCAGAGTAACGAACAAGACCAGCACCAATAAAAACTGTCTTACTATCTGATGACTCAAACCCCTTATTAGCCCAGCGCTTAGTCAGTAGACCTGCATTAATAGGGAATACAGGAATACCCATCGGACGGAAGTGTTTAAGATTCTTGAATTCAAAACCAACATCCGCAAGCTCTCTCATTTGTCGATCTACAGCCCCCCTTAGTTGTGAGGTCATGAGGATATCAAAGCCGAGCTTTCGAGACATAGAGAAAAACTGTATATTGCTTTGTGTTGTGGTTTTCCACATCCGAGCATTTAAATCCAAGTGTATTTCATCCCACACAAAGAGGCGCGAAGACTCAGGAGCAGTACCAAGCTCAAAGCAAATTTTTATTGCTTCTGACAAGTCCGGTATATAGTGATACCGAGCAGAGGCATTGACAGCAACCCACAAACGATAGTCATACATTGTATTGAAAGGCAGAATAAAAAAGCGCAGGAAAGAAAGAGCACCACGTGTTTTAAACTTTGCAAAAAGATGATCCCAACAATCCACAAACCTGATATTAGTATAGATATGCTTATCAGTATACAGAAGGGTATCAATTATTTTGTTCACACAGTAAAGAGTTTTCCCGGAGCCAAGACGGCCGGCTACATGATAGACCATTTTATAGCAACCTCCGTATAAGAGAATTTACAATCATGAATATAACGAACACCAAAATCAAAACACGAAACCACGCCATGTCAGGGAAAGTAAGAACGACCGGGCCGACATAGGGAAAATTTATCTCTGATGACGCTTGCTGAAACCCAGAGATATCAAAAAAACTATAAGCCGCAGACAAAAGAGAAAAAGGAGCACGAGACACAAGATCAGAGATAAACAAATCATAAGACGTAGAATCAAACGAGGCATCAGAGCAAGCACCCTCACTATAACAAAGATTAACTATTTCAGACTTATTTAAAGTAGCCGCACCATCACCACATTCAGAGTCAACATTAAGACTAAAACTCCAGAAATAATATCCGGGAGTAAGCCTATACATTGTATTGACATAAAACCTGTCATGGCCCCACTGATAAGGAATTATTTCTTTTCCAACACATTCTGAATCATCACATTTATAAATCATAAGATTATATCCAGGCTTGTAAAAAACAGCATCGAAAGCAACATAAAGGGCAGGTGTAAATTCTTCTTGAGCATAAGCAACAGACACAAAGGGATTAATATTATAAGTAGGAAGAATATCAGGCTCGCATTGCATATAAGTATAAGGCTCATATTCAGAACCTATAATCGAAGGGCAGGGCGCACAATCACAAGAGTTTTCATCCCAATGATAATTACCTTCATCACATACAGGACAATTCAGAGGCCAAGACAAACCAGAACTATTTGTTAACACCATTAAAAAACGAGCCTGAACATAGTTAGTATAAATCCACTCAGTACAAACCAAAGCCCCGCCAATATATTCCTGATTACCACAGTGACGAAATTCAGTAGCATAACCAATAATATCCCCTGTAGGGCAGTATTCCCACCAATCATTAGCACGGTAAAAAGTTTCACAAGGAGGCGAAGAAACCAAACTTGCATCTTGACAAGTATAAGGCCCAGGACTACCAACAGTTTCTCTTGTAGTAAACCCAGTATTCCAATAATAATAAAGATGATCAACTTCAGTTATTGAAGGAAAATGACTCGATAGCCAAGAGAGAACAGCACCCTGATAATCCCAAGAATCACCTTCACAATGAACCAAAGCAAATGAAGAGGAAGGAAACAAAAAGAGGAGAACAAAAAATATTATCTGATAACTTTTAGCCATCGAAGGACTATCCTTCCAAACCAAAAAGTAAGATAAAAAGAAATCAGATATCCCATGAGAGTTGCGATTTCAACGATAGGAAGGAAGTACGCCGCATATTGAAAAAACTCATACTGCGACAAAGAAGGTATATTGACCGTATACACAGGAAGGACACTAACAAGACCTAACGCCATAGCTAAAAAGAAATCAACAAGCATTTGAATGAAGCCCATAAAAATTGTATAGAACCAACAAATAATCGGTTGTAAATAAGTCTCAATGAGACTGGCAAACCACAACCAGACATCATCAATAGTATCAGTGAGGGAACAAGATTGAAGTAAGAAAACAAATGGGACATACAAAAATACTTTCTTTCTCATAGCACATACTCCAAAAGATGCCGAACAATCTGCAAACACACAAGAGCCAACAACACCCATCGAAACGAGATCATAAAGGCATCAACAACAGGATTATCCATAAAAGCAAGAGGAACATAAGTTGACCCAAAAAAAGTAAAGGTAAAATCAGTTGGAGACTTTTGAGAGACACCCTGAATATCTACAAAAATATCAACAGCCGCCATAAGTAGAGAAAGAGGAAAATATTGAGTAGCAGAATCCTTCCAAGCATTAAAAGAAGTATCATCAAACGTGACAAGTGAAGAATCACACTCGGCATATGACACGGACGAAATAAGAACCAAAAAAATTACTATTAAAACTGCTTTCATAAAATATTTCCTTTCTGTGAATTTTTAGAATCTTGAACAGGTTGGCCAGACCCATCCAAGTTAAGTCCACTGCTTACCTTGCAATTCTACGGACAACCTTAAACGCAAGCGGAACGCCCACGATAAGGCCAACCAGCGTAACAAACGCAGGGATAGCAGTGTTAATCTCTGAGGTTATCGCGTCAGCTACGCCAGCGTAATCAACAACAGCAAAAGCCATTGAAGACATGGCAAGCATGGCAACGAGAACCAAACCAAGACTTAACTTTTTCATTTTGACACCCCCTTTCATTTTGAATTTCTTCCAGCTAAGCCAGAAGATTTTTGATAATACGTATGACAAAATAAAAAGCAAGCATAGGAGCAACAACTTTAACAAAAACCTGAAAACCTTCAACCACAATATCCACAGCTTCACCTCACCGCCAAAAGAAATAAACCAAGGAACACAAAACCAAAAAAAATACCTAAAGCTAACTTACTATCATTCTGAGTAGTTACAGCCATAGAGCAATCATAAAAAGAAGGAAACAGAAGCTCAACTGAAGAAACACCCCTGACAATAATGCGGCCAAGTTCATCAGATGTACCCCTATAAAAAAACCTCATATCAGAAGCTACAGGCATTGTCTGATTGCTACCATCACGGCCATTAAAATTTATCTCCCCGGAAGATAATGTAGAAGCTTCAAAACCGCAGTTATATTCAACTCCATTTCTCAACCCTGTAACAGTAAAAATATAAACCCAAGCACTACCGGGGCTTAAAGGCGCGTAACTTTGATTATCATAAAGAACAACAGAACCCGTACCCTCTGCATAACAAAAAGACACAGAAACAAAAAGAGCAAAAAGAACGCCGAGGATTTGAACAAACAAATCCTTGACGTTCTTTTCCGGGGAGAGGGTAGTGACGCTTAAACAAGCCCCAAGCATACGTTTAGCACTACCTCGCAACATTGTGAATATCCTGTTCTTCATTTAAACCTCAAAAGCCATCTTTACAAGAGCACTGCATTTGAATTTCTTCACTTCACCAGGCCTTTGACCCGGTTGTTTTGCAAAAACCATGATGACATCTTTCCCGGACTTATCAGGCCTCGAAACCAGAAGATTAACCCAATTTTTACCCTTTTGACTTATTCCTGCACTAATTACCTCACCTTCTACATCAAAGACCATTCTTCAGTACCTCCATTTAAATTAATTTTTATTAACTAAGGGTGAACAGGACACCACATCTTTGTAAGAACCTCGAATCTCATAACCACGCTTTTCAAGAACTTTGATAACCTCTTGAATTTCAAGGTCATCATTGCGTTTTTTGACCTTAAAACCATAAAACTGAAGAAATTCAATAAGAGCACCATCATTGTATTTATCTTCAACGCTAAGCTTAAACTGAGACACTTCAATAGGGTAGCGTTTATCAAGAAGCCTTAAAATGCAACCAACACGCTTGGAGGAAAAGCCGATATCTTCTAACAATTCACGGAAGGTTTGACGGGTAAAGGTTACATCAATGTCTTCATCCTTATGGATAAGACGGAACCTTGATTTAAGATTGCAGAGCTGTTCGTCTAACTTGATAATTAAGAAAGCCATTCCCGATAAGAACCTTTCGGACAAATCTTAAAAGACTTAAGTTAGAGACAGTATAAGTTTACATAATATATCTTATCGGACATTGGAGATGTCAAACTTTTGTTGAGAAGATGTGAAAACCCTTCGCGACCCTCCTTTTGAAATGGCTTTTAGAACAGGGTTTCCGGTGATTGCATAATTATTAGGCACATTAAAAATGATTAAAAAACAGGAGGTTGGTTTAATTTCAGTGTTTTTTATAGGGGTTCTGATAATAATCCGGAATCAGTCAAGGAAATGACTTTTACTTTTAGTCTATGCCCCCTCGCAAGGTTATCAGCTTTTATGAAGACTTTCATATAATTACTTGATATTCCTTTATAGATACCATGAGTTTCAGTTTTATTCTCAACTATTACATCCAATATATTCTCTAACTTATTATTTATATATGCATTCTTCTTTTTGGTTGATATATCCAATAAAATATTTACCCTTCTGTGTTTTATGTGAGGATCAACTTGAGAAGCTAATAATGAAGCGCTTGTGTCAGGTCGCCTTGAATAAGGAAATACATGTAAATAACTGAGTGATAAATGCTCGATAAATTTTACAGTGTCATTAAAATCCATTTCACTTTCTCCGGGGAAACCAACTATAACATCTGTTCCAATTGAAATATACGGGCAAGCTGATATAATTTTGTCGATAATATTTTTGAAGAATGTAGTGGAATAACTTCGATTCATTTCCTTAAGTATCTTGTCAGATCCGCTTTGAAGAGGAATATGCAGGTGAGCACAGACTGATCCGTCCTTTATGAATGTCAAGAACTCTTCTTTGAATTCGTGTGGTTCAATGGAGCTCAACCTGAAACGAATATGGGGATAAGATGTTATCAACATTTGCACAATGCTTAGCAAAGAACATTTAGGCTGGATATCTAACCCATAAGAACCAATATGAATTCCTGTTAACACAATTTCATTGTAACCGTCATTACTTAATTTGCCTGCAGACACTAAAACATCCTCAGGACTTAGACTGCGGCTTTTTCCTCTTGCCAATGGCACTGAACAATATGAGCAGCGGTTATTGCAGCCATCCTGTATCTTAAGGAATGCCCTTGACTTGGTTGAATAGTATGGCTGAGGCGATAATAACGTATTTGGCGAATCAATAGCTATTGATGGTTTGTTGTTTGTTTGCAATTTCTCAATATAATTTAAAATTTGCCCCTTTGCAGAATTTCCAGTAATTAACCCAATTCCATCTAATCCCGATAACTCATCAGGTCTTAATTGCGCATAACACCCCGTGGCAATTACCTTAGCCCCGGATCTTGCAGCTTTTCTTATAAGTTGTCTTGACTGATAGTCACTCTTTGCCGTTACCGTGCAAGTGTTCACAATGCATATATCCGGATTGTCAGCATAGGCTACAATTTCATAGTTGTTATTTCGAAGCATTCCCTCCATTGAAGCGCTTTCCGACTGGTTAACTTTACATCCCAATGTAGCAATGGCTATTCTCATTTTAATGCAAAGATTTTTCTCCATACAATGAGTGCTGCTTAGCTTTCAGGATTTTAATTTTTACAATTTTGCCTATCTCCTGGATATCACCCTGAAAGTTCACTATCTTGTTGGAGCTTGTCCGTCCAGTTAGTTTGTCGTTATTTGTTTCACTTGAACCTTCAATCAAAACTTCAAGTATTTGTCCTTCAAGTCTTTTATTTATATTAAAAGTTATTGCCTCTTGTAAATCCAGAACCTCGGAAAGTCTTTTTGACTTTTTCATTTCATCAATATGAGCTGGGAGATTGATGGCCGCGGTGCCGGGCCTTTTTGAATATTTAAATGCGAAGACCCCATCGAATTCAATTTCCTTCAATGCATTCATCGTACATCGAAAATCCTCTTCGCCTTCACCAGGGAACCCGACGATAATATCAGTTGTAAGCGCAATATCATTCAAGCCCTTTCTCAACATAGTGATCTTCTCTCTGTATTGTTCGTAAGTGTATCCTCTGTTCATCTGCGATAAAACCTTATCAGACCCGGACTGGACTGGTAAATGAAGGTGATTGCATATCTTCGGCAGGCTGCTCATTGTCTCAACGAGTTTTTCCGAGAGGTCCCTCGGATGAGAGGTCACAAATCTGATCCGCTGTATTCCATCGATTTCATGAATCGACCTTAGGAGATCTGCGAAGTCTGTGGCTTCCGGCAAGTTCTTGCCGTATGAATTTACATTTTGCCCAAGAAGGGTAATTTCCTTAAAGCCATCGTTTGAAAGAGCTAATACTTCATTGTAGATATCCTTGGCGGGCCTGCTTCTCTCCCTGCCTCTTGTATACGGCACTACACAATACGCGCAAAAATTATCACAGCCGTACATTATGGATACCCACGCCCTAACCTGCCCTTCCCTTTTCATTGGAAAATTTTTGAAATGGTATTCAGGATTATGTTCTAATGCTGAGCCGTTTGTATTTCCATCTATCAATGCTTGCAGGTTGTCAATGTTGTCGGGCCCGAATACAAGATCAACATACGGGAATCTCTTAAACAGGGACCTTCCTTCCTGCTGTGCAATACATCCTGCAACCACGATTTTCAGATCGGGATTATTTTTCTTTATCATCGCAAGCCTGCCTAATTCACTGTAAAATTTATGTTCCGCCTTTTCCCTGATGCTGCATGTATTTAAAACGATCACATCTGCTTCTTCAATAGAATTAGTATTCCCGTAACCTGATTCCGACAAAGTGCCTGCGATCTTCTCAGAATCATGGACATTCATCTGACAACCGAAAGTATGGATGTGATATTTCTTCATATATTCAAAAAATTACAATTAAAGACTTATATTATTTCTTTCAATCAGATTGCCGCAGGATGTTTTATCAATCTGAATCAATTATTTTAATGAATTAGCGTTTACAAAATAAAGTAGCGGGTTATTCTTTCTTCTCACTTTACAGTTCTTCTCGAATTTCACTGAAGGAATTCCAGGATGTTAAACAAAACTCGAAAGCATTATCTGTATCAGATTGATCAGGGGCGCGGGATAAACGCCGATCCAGATCAGAAGCAGCGCAAGAAAGGTCATGACAATATTTCCCGTCAATGCTACTGGCGACTCCAGCGGCCTGGTTTTTTCTCCTGCCGGGTGTGAATACAAAGCGATGAGGACCCTTAGATAATAATACAGGCCGATGGCGCTGTTTATCACAAGGACAACCAATAGCGCCCACAACGATGAATTAACGCCTGCGGTAACGATATAAAACTTGCCAAGAAAACCGGCAGTCAGCGGAACGCCCGCGAGAGACAAAAGCATGGCTGTGAAAACTCCTGCCAGCCAGGGGCGTTTCCATGCCATGCCATGATAATCTTCCAGAGCGTCCGCGTCTTTCTCCTTGCCTGACAAGACAGTAATAATTCCAAATGCGCCGAGTGTGGTAATAAAATATGCGACAAGATAAAAACTTACCGCGGTAATTGCAAGTGCGCCGGAAGCGAGAAATGCCACAAGGAGATAGCCCATATGCGCTATCGATGAATATGCGAGAATGCGTTTTATATTGGTTTGCTGCAATGCAAGCAGGTTGCCCACGAACATTGAGGCTACTGCTATGATGGCGAAGATGGAAAAAAGGGCTGTATGGCCGCGGAAATCTATTAACGTAAAATATCGAAGGAGAAGGGCAAACACCGCGCCCTTTGACACAGTAGCAATAAACGCGGTAACCGGCGCGGGAGCGCCTTCATAAACATCAGACGTCCACATGTGAAAGGGGACTACCGCAAGCTTAAAACCTACCCCGGCTATTATCAGTGTCAGTCCGGAAAAGAGCAGAAGGTTTTTCCCCTCACCAAATTTTTCTGCGATCTGAGCGAATTCCATAGCGCCGAGCTGTGCATAAACAAGGGCCATTCCCATGAGCAGAAACGCTGATGAAGCCCCGGCAAGCACAAGGTATTTTATTCCTGCCTCATTGCCGCGTTCACTTGCGCGAAGATAAGCAATAAGGGCATAGAGGGAAACGCTGAGTATCTCAAGGCCGAGGAAGAAGGACGCGAAATGGCTGCTCGCGACAAGCACCGCTGAACCGAGCAATGCCATAAGCAGGAGAAGGTAATATTCTTCGAGATTGCCTTTATGTCCCTTGAGATAATCAAATGATAAGAGCGAAACAACAAAACCTGCGGCGAGAATAAGCCCGATGTAAAAAAGCGCATAGCCGTCAATGATCATGAGCGCTGTCACCTTGCGTGGAATCAATGAAGCCGCAAGCGGGACAGTTATTAGCGAGACAGCAAGACCTGAAAGCGTCAATACAAGTGTCAATAAATGATTGCGAAAAAAAGCGATTGTCATCATGACAATAACCGCGGTCAGAGAAATTATAATGAGAGGAAAGATCACCAAAAGGTCAGAGAGATCCATCGACTGCCTCCTTTGCATTTTTCATCTTTTTCTCAACTTCAAAACCTCTTATCTTCGTAACTTCTATTTTATTGTCTCTCAATCTCTGCTCACTTTGCGCATTCAGCAGGTGATGAAATGCGTCACGGCTTTTTTCAAACACAGGCTGCGGATAGAGTCCCAGCCACACAAGCGGAAAGATCATTACCGACATTAACAGCATTTCACGGATGGAGAAATCGTGTATCTTCAATTTCTCCCTTTGCTCACCATGAAAGGCGCGTTGTATAATCCACAGAGCGTAGACTGTTGCGATGATGATCCCTGTTGTCGCCAATACCGTCATTACCGCGCTCTTTTGATACGAGCCAAGCAGAACGAGAAATTCGCCGACAAAATTCCCGAGGCCCGGAAGTCCCAGTGACGCAAGGGCGAAAAACAACGCCACTGCGCCCATGCGCGGGGCTACTGTCCATAACCCGCCCATGCGTTCCATGTCGCGGGTATGTATGCGCTCCTGCAAAGCCCCGGCGATCATGAAGAGAGCGCCGGTTGCGATGCCGTGGCAGATCATCTGCATAAGCGCGCCCTGCAAGGCGAGCTCATTCCAGGCAAAGATGCCGAGAAGGACAAACCCCATGTGGCTGACGCTCGTATATGCGACAAGACGTTTGAGATCGGTCTGTGAAAAAGCGAGGACAGCGCCGTAGAGAATGCCGATGAAGCCAAGTGTTATTGCAGCGGGTGCAAAATCAAAGGCGGCTTGCGGAAATAACGGCACAACGAAGCGGATAAGCCCATACGCCCCGGTCTTCAAAAGAAGTCCCGCAAGTATGACGCTCCCGGCAGTCGGCGCCTCGGTATGAGCATCAGGCAGCCATGTGTGAAAAGGCACGGCAGGCAGCTTCACCGCAAAGGCGATGAAAAACCCCAGCATCAGCCACGCTGCTTCACTGCTTGTCAATGAAGTCCCCAGCAGGTCCATGTAATTGAATGTATAAACCCCGGTATTGTGCCCGTGGATAAAGTACAGGCCGATAATTGATATCAGCATGAGCAGGCCGCTGAGCTGGGTGAACAGGAAAAATTTAAATGACGCGTAACGCCGGTTTTCATGTCCCCACAATGCGATCAAAAAGTACATTGGCACAAGCATCAATTCCCAGAAGAAGTAAAAGAGGAAGAGGTCAAGCGCAGTAAATACCCCGATGATCCCGGCCAATATCCAGAGGAGATTGAGATGAAAGAACCCTACTCTCTCCTTGATCTCAGTCCATGAAATCCCAACCGACATGATGCCTAAAAATAAGGTAAGCATGATGAGCGGGAGGCTCAGACCGTCCAGCGCGAGATGGAACCTGACGCCTAATTGCGGTATCCATTCCTTGTTCATTTCAACAAGCCACATGGTTTTCATAGGAACAGTCCGGGAAGGTAACTGCATCCATAAAAGCAGCACGAGTGCGAAGACAAAGATCAGGCTGATGAGCGATATAACGCGTGGCCATACAGGATTGAAGCGTTCCGAATACCATGCGGCAAGACCGCTGATTAAAAGAATTATGATCAACCAGCCGAGTATCATAAAAACATCACCATCGCAAGAGTTATCATTACCCCGATAACAATTCCCATTGCATACAGCCGTACTTTTCCTGTTTGAGTTAAAACGAGAGAGCGGTGCAGTCCACGGCTGACCCACGCGATCCCGAGGTAAAAGAGGTCAATGAAATCGTCTTTGTTAATTCGCGCCATCCAGACAAAAGGACGCACGAACAATGTGTCGTATATCCGGTCGAAGCCCCAGCCTGATAACAAGAAGCGATGCAATAGAGCCGCCGCAGGTTTCAGCATCAGGCTATTAACGTATCGCGGATTTCGCATGAAAAACAGATACGCCAGATATATTCCCGCCAATGAGACCACGGATGAAATAATAAGCAGGAGCGTTCCAGCGCCTGCTCCTTCGCGTGTCCCGCTCATTTCAGGCAATGCGGTTTGAATGAAATTTGAAAAGACCGGCACGTTCGGCAATTCGACAAAACCACCGGTCACGGACAAAAAGGCCAATATAACGAGAGGGATTGTCATACGTTTACCCGGAGATTTGCTTATCTGCTGCTTTGCTTCCCCGAAAAAAGTGATAAACACCATGCGGAAAGAATATACAGATGTAAGCAGCGCGCCTGACAGTCCTGCTGCCCACAGCCAGGTGTTCCCAATGTTTGATGACCATGTTTGAGAGAGTATCATGTCTTTGCTGTAAAAACCCGCGGTGATCAGCGGAAGGGCGGACAAAGAAGACGCGCCGACAAGAAAGGTCCAGAAAGTAAGCGGCAGTTGTTTGCGAAGCCCTCCCATTTTAAACATGTCGTGTTCATGATGAAGTGAATGGATGATAACGCCTGCGCCGAGAAAGAGGAGGGCCTTGAAAAAAGCGTGGGTCATAAAGTGAAAGATCGCTGCTGACCACGCGCCGACACCGAGCGCGAGGAACATGTAGCCTATCTGGCTTATGGTTGAGTACGCGAGTACGCGCTTGATGTCTCTTTGTACTAACGCGCTGAAACCCGATATCAATAATGTTGCCGCGCCAATCACTGCGACAGAGGTTTGCACCACGGGGGCCAAAGTAAAAAGCGTGTTGGTGCGCGCGATGAGATAGACTCCAGCCGTTACCATTGTGGCGGCGTGAATGAGTGCGCTTACGGGAGTGGGACCAGCCATTGCATCCGGCAGCCAGGTTTGCAGCGGCAGCTGCGCTGATTTCCCAAGCGCGCCGCCAAGCAGAAGCGTTGCTGCCATAATAGCGATTCCTGAACCGGCAGCCCACTGCTGTCCCGCACGGTGCATTAGCTCCTGTATCTGTAACGTGCCGAGATTAGTGAAAAGCAAAAAGAGCCCGACAGTCATCGCTGTATCGCCGATGCGCGTGACCACAAAAGCCTTTCGCGCGGCAAAACCGTTTGCAGGGTCTTTGTACCAGAAGCCGATGAGGAGATAACTGCACAGCCCTACCCCTTCCCATCCAAGATAAAGCAGCAGGAGATTGTCCGCAAGCACGAGCGTCAGCATGGAGCCGACAAAGAGATTCATATACGCAAAGAACCGCGCGTATCCTTCCTTGTCGATCATGAACTCCGAGGAATAAAGATGGATCAGGAAGGCGACAAAAGAAATTACGAGCACCATGACCAACGAAAGCGCATCAAGGTAAAGGGCGATCTCCGGTTTAAACCCCGCGACATCCATCCATGTCCAGAGTGTCTGCGTAAAAGAATGGTCTTGCGGCGGAGCGCTGATAAAACTGATGCCTATAAGAATTGTGACGAGAGCGGAAAGCCCCACAGAGCCAACGCCGATCATTGCCGCTGTATTTCGCGATAGCCTGCCGCCTGCCAATGCCAGGACAATAAATCCGGCAAAAGGCAAAGCAGGGACCAGCCACAAAAGCTCAAACATACTATCCTTTCATCTGACTTGCTTCATCAGTGTCGAGTGTTTTATGCGAATGATAAAACTGAAGCGCGAGCGCAAGGCCCACCGCAACCTCAGCTCCGGCCATCGCAAGTATAAAGATAAACATCACCTGTCCGTCAGGCTGAGCCCATCGCGCACCCGCTATTACAAAGGCAAGACCCGCGGCATTGAGCATGATCTCTATGGACAGCAGAATGAAAATAATATTCCTGCGCACAAGAACACCTGTCAGTCCGATTAAAAAAAGGACGACAGACAAAATAAGGCCGTGCTCCATCACCATCGCAGGCATCATAATTCTCTCCCTGCTTTTTCTTCCGGCATATACCGCCTTCCAAGATGATACGCGCCCACAAGCCCGGCAAGAAGCAGCATTGACGCAAGCTCAACGCCAAGAAGATATTTGCCGAGGAGACTGATCGCAACCTGTTTTGGCGCGATGGCGCTGACCTCTGATATTTCCTTCGGGCCTTGAGTGAGCAGATAAATGAATTCGGCAAATAAAATTGCTATCAGGACCGCGGGCCCGGTCCATATCTCAGGGCTGATAAGCTGTCTCTCCTTTTTTACAGTTTGCGGCCCCATGTTCAGCATCATAATGACGAATACAAAAAGCACCATGATGGCCCCTGCATAAATAATCAATTCCAGCACGGCGGCAAACGGAGCCCCGAGGATAAAGAAGATCACCGCTACCGACATCAGGGACACGATCAGATACAGAAGCGCGTGCACCGCGTTGCTTTTCACGATCACCATAATGGTTGCTATTACGGCCACTGCCGCGGATATGTAAAAAACTGTATTCATAATAAATACCTCACGGCATGATGTCCCTTACATCAACTGGCGGCGTTTCATTTTCGGCCTCGCCTTTGTCCTTGCCTTCAATTGATGACCCGGCCACCCGGTAAAAATTATAATCATGATATTTCCCCGGCCCGTTTATCAGGAGGTCTTCTTTTTCATAGACAAGTTCCTGCCTCTTGTATTCACCCATTTCAAAATCAGGTGTAAGCTGTATCGCGTATGTCGGACATGCCTCCTCGCAAAACCCGCAGAAGATGCACCTTGAAAAATTAATGCGGAAAAATTCAGGATAGCGCCTGCCGTGTCCGTCTTCAGTTGCCTGAAGGGAAATACAATCAACAGGACACGCGGCCGCGCAGAGATAGCACGCCACGCAGCGTTCTTTTCCGTCCGGGTCGCGCGACAAAATTATGCGCCCCCTCCATCTCGGCGGCACATAAGGCTTTTCTTCAGGATACTGGACCGTCTCTCTCCGCCTGAACATGTGCAGGAACACCAGCCACATTGATCTCAATAAACTGAACATTGCTTCTCCTCTGATGCCCATAGGTTGAAGGGCGGATGCTGAATAAATACAATGACGACACCTTTAAAAAATAGAACAAGAACATGCCGAACATACGTTTGAATATTTTGCAAAAGCGGTTTCTCTTGCAAAATATTTATTGGTATCTCAACTTCCTGTCGATTCAGAGTGTTTATGAAGTATTCGCCCTTCAAAGATTTATCATTTTGGTACAGACAGATATCTATCATTTTTAATTTCCTGTTGCAAGCAAAATAGCCGCTGTCACCATCAGGTTCGCCAATGAAAGCGGCAGCATCACTTTCCATCCGAACGCCATCAACTGGTCATAACGGGGACGAGGAAGCGAAGCCCTGAGCAGGATGAACCCGCATATAAAAATAAAGGTCTTTATGAAAAACCAGACAGCAGGCGGAAGCACCGGCCCGAGCCAGCCTCCAAAAAACAGCGTTGCGATAAGCGCGGATATCAGGGTGATGCCCAGATATTCCCCGACAAAGAACAGGCCGAACTTGATCCCGGAGTATTCGGCATGGTAACCCGCGACCAATTCGCTTTCAGCCTCAGGCAGATCAAAGGGCAGCCTGTGTGTTTCCGCAACACCGGAGATGATGAATATTATCAATCCCAAAAACTGCGGGATGCAGAACCACCACCTTTTTTGCGCCTCGACAATGTCAACGAGATTGAATGAACCGGAAAGCATCACGACGCCCATGAGCGACAGTCCCATGAATATTTCATAGCTCAGCATCTGTGCTGCCGACCTTAAGCCGCCAAGCAGGGAATACTTGCCTCCTGACGACCAACCGGCAAGCGCGATACTGTATACTCCGAGGGAAGACATTGCGAGGAAGAACAGGAGTCCAATATTTAAATTCACCACTTCAAATCCCGGCGCAAGCGGCACGATCGCAAAAGACATCAGCACGCTGACCATTATTATCACCGGGGCAAATACAAAAACCGGCTTGTCCGAAAATGGAGGAATCCAGTCTTCCTTGGCGAATATCTTTATCATGTCCGCAAGCACCTGAAGAAGTCCGAACGGGCCAACACGGTTTGGGCCATACCTGTCCTGCCAGAGGGCCAGCAGCCTGCGCTCAACCCAGATGAGTCCTCCTGCGATTGTAAGAAAGACAAATAGAACGACCGCAATGATTACGAGATGTCCGGCGATTTCATTCATCATTTATCTCTATTTTCGCATCTGTCATCCCGAACTTGTTTCGGGATCTCAGGATAAGATGCTGAAACAAGTTCAGCATGACACTTTTGGGACTTAGCATGACACTTTTGCGTTCAGCATGAAAAACATTTAAATAAAGTGCTCCTTGCGTCATTTCAATTTCCCCCATGCGGGAAGTTCAATTCCGTGCAGTCCCGGCAGTCCGTAAGGCAGTCCGGCGATCCCGCGCGGCAAATAAGGCATGGCCTTAACTGAAAGATCATATTTCCTGTTCAGTAAATTCAGCTCTATTGTTTCTCCTTCTTTTTTCCCGATACTCCTCAGGTCTTCGGGGTTCAATCCCAGATACAGCTTTGGGACAAGTTCTAATATCCCGCCTGAAATGGCGCTTAATTCCTCTGAGCCGAATATATGATACAGAGGAACAATGAGCCATTCACCGTGATGAAGAATAAATGCCCCCGGCAGATCGTAGAAATAATCAGGTCTTCCACTTTGCAATTGCGGCTCTATCAGACGCTTCCCCGGATCACCGCCCCGCAGCGGCCCTGCTATCTCTTCCTGAAATTTATTAACTGACTGCACAGAATTCCAGCCCGGAGACCAGAATCTTGAAATGAGCGAAGACTGCGGCTGCCCTTCATGTCCTTCCATTGAAAAAGAAAGCGGAGAATCCGGATCATCAGGGAGTTCAGGCTCATGCACATTTACATTAGCGAGGATGGCTGTCCTTCCGCTGTAGCGGTGCGGCTGCCTCGGGATCTTCATTCCGTGAACTCTGTATGAAGAAGGCGGGGTGAGCTCACGCACAGAATTGAAAACCGGTAATGCATCGATCATTGCATTTGTAACATCGTCAAAGCCTTGCCATTTTTCAGCGAAGGTTTCACCGGATGAGATCATAACCTCTCTCAGCCAGCGCCAGCTCGCTTGAATATCAGAGCCGGGTTTAAGCACCTGGTAAAAACGCTGTGCCCGTCCCTCATTGTTTACAATAGTCCCTGTTGATTCGGCGAATGTGCAAGCAGGAAAAATCAGGTCAGCCATTGCAGTTGTCTTTGTGAATGTGTGATCAATTGCTATAATATGCTTCACCTTTTTAAAGAAGCTATCGAGCAGTTCAGCGTCAAAGCGACGGTAAAGGTCATTCTCAAGGACAATAACCGCATCCGCATCCCCTGCCCTGACAGCGCTGAATGCCTCATTTATTTTTTTGGCATCCATAAGTCCCAATCCCATGCTGTTACAATCAGGAACGGTATAACAAAGCTGCGCGTTGATATCTTTTTCACATAAGGCCCATGCGATATTAGCCGCGGCATGAATGACTGTTTCGCTGACGCATCCTATGCCGGAAACAATTACCGGCCTCTTTGCCTCACTTAACGCGCGCGCTATGCTTTTAACCAGCAAAAGTGTGTCAGTATTCAATTCCGTTACCTGGGGCAATGCGGGATCTAATTCATGCGCAACCGCAAATCCCAGTCTTGCAAGATCATCAGGCGCGGCGCGGTATGTTTGTTCAGCGATATCGTCAATTCCGGTACTGCAGGGTGTTGCGATGAAGAGCGGGCTTCTTTCATTCTGAGCGGCATTTCTGACGGCATCGTTATGCCATTCGGGTATCCTCAGCTTTTTCGCGATATCAAGCGATCTTTGCTTCACTGCCTGCCTGAGTGAAAGCGCCAGCATTGGAGCGGTGTTTAAAACATCTTCACCGAGGACCAACACCGCATCCGCATTCCTCACATCGTGCAATGACGGAGCGCGGGCCGGTCCTTTTCGCAATATGCTGATGATTGTTGAAACAAGGCCATGCTCTTTGCCGGACATGCCTGAATAAAAATTTTCAGGGCCGATGAGCGAACGAAGCGCGAAATTCGCCTCAAGCGACGCGCGCGGCGAGCCTATTCCGATGACATTTGCGCCGAAATGGATGGCGTCAGTCATATGTTTAAGCGCGTTCTCTTTTGAAGCCGGAACAGCGTCACTTTTTTTTCCGGGCCTGATAAAGATCTGTTTAATGCGTTTATCGCTGTTGACGAATTCATAACCGAACCTTCCCCTGTCGCAAAGGAAATAACCGTTGACCTCACTGTTATAACGGTTTAATATGCGCCTCAGTTTGCCATAGCGTTCTCCGGGTATGGTGTTGCATCCAAGTCCGCAATGAACGCATACGGACGGCGCGCTCTGCAGGTCCCATTTGCGGGTGTAATGCTTCTTTAAAGTTTTGTCAGTGAACACGCCAGTCGGGCAGACCTCCACAAGGTTGCCGCTGAATTGGTTTTCAAGCACACCTCCCTTATGTCGTCCGAAATAAACGTGGTCATGACACGCGAATACATTGAAGTCCCGGCCTCCGGCGTAGTCGCGGTAAAAACGGACACAGCGGTAACACTGGATGCACCTGTTCATTTCATGATTAACAAGCGGGCCGAGATACTGGTTGCGGTGCGTCCGTTTTTTAAACCGGTATCTCCTGTACACATGGCCCGCCATCACGGTCATGTCCTGCAGATGACATTCACCGCCTTCATCACAGACAGGGCAGTCATGGGGATGGTTTATCATCAGCCATTCAATGATGCTTGCCCTGAATTTCCTTGCGTCAGGATCATCAATTGAAATACGGGCGCCGTCAGTTGCGGGAGTCATGCATGACATGACGATCCTGCCGCGCGTGTCGTTCTCGTCCTTGAACTGTTTCACAGCGCACTGGCGGCAGGCCCCTACCGAATGCATCGCTGGATGCCAGCAGAAGTAGGGAATATTAAATCCCAGCGAAAGACATGCATTGAGCAGATTCTGCCCGTCCTTCACTTCGTAAGGTTTGTTGTCAATGTAAATGGTCGCCATAGTTTTAGCTCATTTATAAAGTTCAAAAGAGCAAAAGTGCAAAAGAGCAGAAGTAGAGGTTCTGTCCGGCAACTTTTGCACTATTGCACTTTTGTTCTATCTGTACGAACACCTCTTCTCTCTGATATGTCTCTCAAAATCTTCTCTGAAAAACTTCAGCGCGCTTTGAAGCGGCTCGACCGCGCCTGGCGCAAAGGCGCAAAAGGTATTTCCGGGGCCGAGCAGTCGGCAATGATGCTCAAGCAGTTCAATGTCTCCGGTTTCCCCATGTCCATTCTCAATCGCCTCAAGGACCTTTTTTATCCACGGTATCCCTTCCCTGCATGGTGTGCACCAGCCGCAGGATTCGCGCGCGAAGAACTTTTCCAGATTGTGGACCATGCCCACCGGACATGTCTTATCGTCAAGGATGATCATGGTGCCTGTGCCGAGACGGCTTCCCGCTTTTTGCACTGAGTCGAAATCCATTTTCACATCGAGATGTTCTTTAACAAGGAAATCCGTGGACGCGCCGCCCGGTATCACACCGCGAAAGGAATGTCCTTCTTGCATCCCGCCGGCGTGTTCTTCGATCAGTTCGCGTATCGTTACTCCCATTGGCAATTCCCACACGCCGGGTTTTTTCACACGACCGCTCACGCCATATAATTTTGTTCCACAGTCATTTGACAGGCTCAATCCTTTGAACCAGTCCGCGCCGTTCTTTATGATGTGCGGGATGTTGCAGACCGTCTCAACACTGTTTACAACCGCGGGCCTGCCCCATAACCCGCTGACCTGCGGGAAAGGAGGCTTTGAACGCGGCACAGGACGCCTGCCTTCCATGGCATTTAAAAGAGCGGTCTCTTCACCGCATATGTAGCGGCCCGCGCTGACATGGAGATCAAGCTCAAGGCTGTAACCGGAGCCGAGGATGTTTTTGCCTAAATATTTTTTTTCATAAGCCTCGGCGATCGCGCGCCTCAGACGTTTCCCGGCAAGCTTGTAAGCCCATCTTAGAAAAATATACGCGATATCTGCCTGAATAGCGTAAGCGCAAATGATCGCGCCTTCGAGCATCTGATGAGGATCGCCTTCAAGTAGAAAACGGTCTTTAAAAGCGCCGGGCTCCATCTCGTCC
This sequence comes from Nitrospirota bacterium, assembly GCA_016214845.1. NCBI lineage: Bacteria > Pseudomonadati > Nitrospirota > Nitrospirota bacterium. Next base: position 25,091 of record JACRMS010000031.1, read on the forward strand.
GCGTTAACAAGAAAATATTTCGGACGCGGCGCATCATCGCCCATTGGGACAAAGCCCCATTTCGCCCCGGTGGGAAATCCCGCCCCGCCCCTTCCGCGCAGGTTGGAAGCCTTAATTTCTTCCTGGACCTGTTGGGGCGACATTTTAAGCGCCTTGCGCAACGCCTCATAGCCTCCCCTTTTTTCATACTCATCAATGGCAAGAGGTCCTCCGCCGGGCTGGATGTTCTTTGTCAGCGGCCTTTCAGGATTCATTTATATCTCTCCAGTATCTCATCGATCTTCCCAGCCGTCAAATCTCCATAAAGCTCATCATCGATCATCATCGCCGGCGCGCGGTCGCACGCGCCGAGGCATGATACCGGCAGGAGCGTGAACTGGCCGTCAGGCGTGGTTTCGCCCTCATTAATTCCGAGGCTGACCTTTAGATGTTCAAGCACAGGTCCATGTCCCGTTACCCAGCAGCTTACGCCGTCGCAAATGCGGATGACGTGTTTGCCGACCGGTTTCAGGAATATCTGGTTGTAAAATGTGGCAACGCCGTCCAGTTCGTCAGTCGTCATCTCAAGGAATTCAGAGATGTCCTTTATCTCATCGGACACCCAGCCCCTGTGACGCTGCACGATCTTCAATGCCTCAACACAAGCAGCCTGCTTGTGCGAATGCCTCTTTAATTCATTCTGAATTTCTTTTCTCTCTTCCTCAGTCAACACAATTTTATCCTTTGAATTTTTTTAGCTGTCATTCCGGCAGTCTTTTAGCGGGTATGACGTAAACTTTCATCTTTATTCCTTGTCTTAACTCCTAACTACCGACTACTAACTACTATCTTATATTTCTATACTCGTTGCTCACCTGTCCACGTCCGCCAGCACAAAATCTATGCTCCCGAGGATCGCCAGTAAATCCGAAACCATCATTCCCCTGCTTATCAAAGGCACCATCTGCATATGTGCAAAGGACGGTGTGCGTATGCGCGTGCGGTACGACATTGTATTGCCGTCGCTGATGAGATAGTAGCCGTTGCTTCCCTTGGAATTTTCAATGGCGTAAAATGATTCGCCTGCTGGAATGACCGGCCCCCAGCTTACATTAAGAAAGTGCGTTATAAGCGTTTCGATGTCATGCATGGTGCGCTCCTTACGCGGCGGGGTCGTTAGCGGGTGGTCGGATTTGTATTTACCGGAAGGCATGTTGTTTATGCACTGTTCGATGATGCGGAGGCTCTGCCTCATCTCCTGTACCCGGACGAAGCAGCGGTCGTAACAATCGCCGTTTGACGCTGTCGGTATTTCAAACTCGAACTGGTCATAACCTGAATAGGGACGCTTCTTTCTCCAGTCCCATTCCATGCCGCAGGCGCGAAGCCCCGGGCCTGTGACGCCCCAGTCAATTGCCTCTTCAAGAGTGTATTTTCCAACGTCCTTTGTGCGTCCTTTCAGGATGCTGTTTTGCAATACGATCTTGTCGTACTCGTTCAAACGCTCCGGGAAATAATTTATAAAATCCTGCACGAGCCTGTCCCATCCCTTCGGTAAATCCTGCGCAACGCCCCCGATGCGGAACCAGCCCGGATGCATCCTGCCTCCGCAGATCGCCATTACAATGTCGAAGACGCGCTCCCTGTCGTTGAATGTATAAAACACCGGAGACATGGCGCCGATGTCCTGGGCAAAGGTTCCGTAGAATACCAGGTGGCTTGAAATGCGGAAGAACTCCGACATCATGACACGAATCACTTTCGCCCTGTCAGGAACATCTATTCCCGCCAGCCTTTCAACTGCCAGAATATAAGGGAGATTGTTCAGCACGCCGCTGAGATAATCGATGCGGTCTGTATATGGGATGAAAGTATGCCATGACTGGCGTTCTCCCATTTTCTCAGCTCCCCTGTGGTGAAATCCTATATCGACAACCGAATTGACAATGTCCTCTCCGTCAAGTTCGAGGATGACCCGGAGAAGCCCGTGTGTGCCGGGATGATGCGGACCGAGATTGAGAAACATATAATCGGTGTCTTCTCCCCTGCGTTTCATTCCCCAGTCTTCGGGCCGGAATTGCAGGGCCTTCTGTTCTTTTATCTCTTTCGCCTCAGGAAGCCTGAACGGCTCCATGTCTGTCGCCCTCGCCGGATGGTCCTTCCTAAGGGGATGTCCTTCCCATGTGACCGGCAGTAATATCCTTCTCATGTGCGGATGACCATCAACCTTAATGCCGAACATGTCCCACATCTCGCGCTCGTACCAGTTGGCTGAAGGCCAGATGCCTGTGATGGAATTTATCGCTGGATATTCGCCTTTGAGCGCCACTTTGATACGGACGTCCTCATTGCGTTCAAATGACAGCAGATGATACACGACGGTAAAATCACTGTCCGGCTGTCCACTCCTGTTCTTGCGCACGCGCTCATCAACGGCCGTAAGATCGTAGAGCATCCGGAAAGGTTTCTCAGCCTCGTTCTTGAGATAAAGCAGCACATCTCCTACCCTGTCTTTACTGACCCAGAGCGTAGGGATGTTGTCAGAGGTACCCTGAGTTGAAATAAAACCTTCGCCGAACCTTTCCTGAAGTTCGCTATAAATATTCATGGCAAACTCCGTTCCAATTATTGCAGGCATGGAAGGCTGTGGAAGAATTTCTATACGACACCTCTTGAAAAAGGCCAGGGGCATGGAGCAAAGAGCATAGGGTCAAGAGAACAACTTGAATAGCATTAAACATAAATTTAAATATCATGTCGATTATAGAAATTCTGGAACAGGCTTCCATGCCTTCAGACTTCATCTGGAGGGCGCAGTATCGTGGCGCGCTGCCGTTCCGCCCGTTTGAGATCACGCATCGAGGGCATGTCCGCCTTTTCAACCTTCTGAGGACCAACGGTCCAGCTCAAAGGCCGTCTCTCTTTCCCGACTGAATCACGCAGAAGCAGCAATCCTTCCATGAAGGCGTCAGGCCTTGGAGGGCATCCCGGCACATAGACATCAACGGGCAGGAATTTATCCACGCCCTGAACAACGCTGTATATGTCATACATGCCTCCGGAATTCGCGCATGAGCCCATTGAGATGACCCAGCGCGGCTCCATCATCTGCTCATACAATTGTTTAATGACAGGCGCAACCTTGACGAATACCGTTCCGGCAATGACCATGAGGTCCGCTTCACGCGGAGTGCCGCGGATGACCTCGGAGCCGAAACGCGCGACATCGTACCTGCTGGTGAGGCTCGTGGCCATCTCTACAAAACAGCATGAAAGACCGAAGTGAAAAGGCCAGATGGAATTCTTGCGTCCCCACGCGATAAGGTCATGAAGGTTCGTCAACAAAACGCTCCGTGAGACAACTTCCTCAACTGGAAGACTTTCCGACGATAGATCCGCTTTCTGCAATGACCAGTTCATATTATCTCCAATTACATATAAGTAAGAAGTTGGAAGTAAGAAGTTGGAAGTAAAATGAAAAGCATGTTCTCTTTAAGATACTTTTCACTTCTTACCTCTCACTTCTTACTTCTCTGCACGTGTCTGTTTTTTTGCAGCCCCATTCAAGCGCGCCAAGCTTCCAGAGATATATAAGCGCAGATGTCAGGACGCCTACAAAGATAAGCATTTCAATGTATCCGGTCCAGCCGAGTTCGCGTACCGTGACTGCCCACGAGAAAATAAAGACGGCCTCAATATCAAAGATGACGAAGAACATCGCTACGAGATAAAACTTGACATCAAAGCGCATGCGCGCACTTCCCGTTGAGGAGATACCAGATTCATAAGGAACTCCTGTAGCGCGCTCCTTATGACGCTGGCCAAGGAAGTAAGATACAAAAAGCATGAAAAAAGGAATTGCGAGTGCCGCCGTGAAATATACTGCCAGCGGCCAGAGAGTGTCCGTATGTGCTGCCGAAGAATCCAAATTGAAATTTCTCCTCTTAGTAAAAAGATATCATACGGTATTACATTGTCAAGAACAGTTCTGCTTTTTTCTTCAGAAGATTAAGCCTTAAAAGCAATTCTTATTTATCTGTGTTTATCTGTGAAATCTGCGGCTGATCCTCTTTTTTCTTTTTACTACCGCGTGGCCGCCGAATTCATTTCTCAGGGCCGCGAGGAGTTTTACGGAAAAGGAAGCGCTCTGTCTTGACGAGAACCTGTTGAACAGCGAAAGCGCTGTGATGGGCGCGGGCACTGACGTATCAATGGCCTGCTGCACTGTCCACCTTCCCTCGCCTGAATCTTCCACGTATCCTTCAATTCCGGAAAGGTCCTTGTCTTTCCTGAAGGCGTCCTCTGCGAGTTCAAGAAGCCACGAGCGCACAACACTGCCCCGGTTCCAGAGATGAGCTACGTCAGCCGGATTCAGGTCCTTTCCGTATGAGGAGGAATGTAAAATCTCAAACCCCTCGCCGTAGGCAGCCATCAAACCGTATTCGATCCCGTTATGCACCATCTTCACAAAATGTCCGGCTCCCGCTGTCCCGCAGTAAAGATATCCGTCCTTCAGCGCGAGTGTTTTCAGGACGGGCTCAATTTTCTTATACACTTTTTTGTCGCCGCCTGCCATGAGACAGTAGCCTTCCTTCAATCCCCAGACCCCGCCGCTGACGCCGATGTCCAGGTAATTTATACCTGATGCTTGAAGCTGCCGCTCATGACGGATATCGTCTTTATAGAAACTGTTCCCCCCGTCAATGATCGTGTCACCTTTTTGCAGGATGTTTTGCAGTTGATCAATGGTCTCATCAACGGCTTTTCCAGCGGGAATCATCAGCCACACCACCCTCGGAGGTTTCAAAAGTTTGGCAAGATCATCAAGAGAGTAAGCGGTGGCTGCTTTGTATTTCTTGATCTCTTTCAGCTTCTCTTTTGATCTGTCATAGGCAACTATCGAGTGCCCGCCCTGTATCAAACGCCTCGACATATTCATCCCCATTTTGCCCATGCCGACCATGCCTATCTTCATACTATCCTCCATTAAAGTTCAAAAGCACAAAAGAGCAGAAGTGCGGAAGCACCCTGCTTCCAGCTTCAGGATATATTTTTCCTGATCCTTAATCCACCCTGGACAAGAAGAATAATAACATAGATAACCAGTACCACAATGAAAAAATTTGCGGGTTCCATGCCGGGGTCGATCAATTGCGCGCGGTCAACGCCGTTCAGTTTTAATACATAAGCCTCAATGTTTGAGATCTGCTCCTGCGTAAGCGAATTGGTGTCTCCAAATGCAGGCATACTGAAAGCGGGCTTAGGGCCTTCCGGCACAGAGCCGTGCTGGATAAATTTGTCGATGGTTATGGTGAAGGTCTGGAGGTCCGGGGCGAATATTTCCCTGTCGATAGGATTAAGCGGCGGCACTGTGCCGTCCTCTGATCCGAGATTTGGAGTGCCGCCTTTTCCGTCAGCGCCGTGGCATGACATGCATTGCTGCTTGAATAATTCAGCGCCGTTTTCAGCGCCTCCGATTATGAACGCCGCGCGTCCCGGCATTTTTCCGGCAGCGGCTTCAGTCTCTGAAGTTTTTTCTGCCGGAGATTGTGATGATGAAGCATCGGGAGGCGCGGTCTCTGGCTTTACAGGCAATGAACTTAAAACGCCGGGGGGCAACTGGGCGAATCCAGTACTCAGATAACCCTTTACGGTAAACGTCAGGAGGAACCCGACATACAGCACGAGACAGGCCATTGCTATCGGGCGTTTAAACGGATTTCTTTCCGGCCCCCTGTCAATAAAGGGCAGCAGTATCAGCAGGGCGATCAATACATTTGGAACACCCACAGTGCCGACCGGTTCAAGCGGGCCTTCGAAATATTTAAGACTCTCGTAGAGGAACAGAAAATTCCATTCCGGCTTCGGCAGATACGTGGTATTCAAAGGGTCTGCGGCCCCGGTAAAGGGCGGCGGCGCAAATACGCACAAGGCAATGAGAATAAAAACCACCAGAGATGCCGTCACAGCATCCTTGTATGCCTGGTCTGGCCAGAACAGGCCGGTGACCTTTCTCTTCTTTTCGTCCCACGGGCCCGCTATCCCGGAGGTGCGGAATGATATAATGTGCGCAGCTATCAGCAAAACGATTACTGAGGGAAGAAGCCAGATATGTATCGCGAAAAAACGCGAGATGGACAATTGTCCCATAGCTTCACCGCCTCTTAAAAGTATCTTCATTAGATCGCCCAGCACAGGGACCGTGCTTGTAACGCCGGAGGAAACTTCTCCGCCCCAGTAACCTTTCTGGTCCCAGATCAGGGTCCCGCCTGTTAAAGTCATGGCCATTGTGGTGAGGACAAGCCCCACACCTAAAAGCCAGGTAAGCTGTGTCTTGTAAGCGGCCCATATGTAAACCCTTATCATGTGCGTAACGACAAGCACAACCATAGCGTTCGCGCCCCAGTAATGCAGGTTGTGTACCAGCCAGCCGAACGGCACCCGCGTCCGCAAATAACTGACGCTGTCGTACGCGTGGTCCGCGGCGGGCACATAATAAAAAAGCTGCACGATGCCTGAGATCACCTGTATCGTAAAGACAGTAATGATCGCGGAGCCAAGGGTGTAAGCGAATTTCGCCCCTCCGGGAAGCTCTTCATCAAGCAGTAAATGCCCGATCTTTTCGATAGGCCATTTCCCCTTTAACCAGTCCCACGCGAGCTTTATCATGTGTCCTTTTATACCCTCACCTTTTGAGTTGTCCCGACCTTAAACTGTTCCCACTGAACATACACCGCCCCATTTTCAACTTTATGACCGAGCGTGTCCAGTGGCCGGGGGGCCGGACCCGCGATAATACTGCCGTCAATGGAGAACGCGCTCGCATGGCAGGGGCAGGCGAAGACCCCTGCTTCGTCTTTCCACGTGTAATGACACCCGAGATGCGTGCAAATCGGCGAGAAGACCGTAACTTTGTTCTGTGAATGTTTTATTATCCACACCGACCTTACGCTTTGCCCGATTATATAGGCGTCTTCGGTGCGAGTAAGAAAATTTATGTTCCGGGGTATTCCCACAGGCAATGAATTTATCTCAGCGACCCTGACCCAGTCTGATCTTTGCGGGGGCGCGGCGCGGATCACCGTTCTCAGGAAAGGGACGCCGATCACAAGTGCGTTTACCGCGTAAAGGACGCCGATCAGCCACTTTAGAAATGAGCGGCGCGAAGTTTCCGTTTGTTCCGTTATTTCAGCTTGAGGCGCGGCATGTTTCATTTAAAAAATCCTATCACTTATTTTTTCAAAGTCAAGCAAACCTCGTTGAAAGTTGACGCGTTCTGTGATAAATAAATATTAGAACAAATACAAAATGCCCGACCCTATCAACATATGCAGCCTCGATTATCTCACAGGGACCCTCGCCACAGCTTATAAAGGCCTCATTACCTCGCTTGTAGTCAAAGATTTTTGCATAACAGAGGAAAACAACTCGGCCGTCGTGAAAGGCGCCATACTGTCTATGCCGGCGGGTGAATACCATGCATCTCTTATGCACGAAGGCGCGGAGCTCGCAAGGGAAAAGGTCCGCGACGGATATTTTGAGTTGAGAACGGACAGCGCGACCGTAAGGGAAGTGAAGAACCTTCAGATCGACATCATTCAGAGAGGCAGGCATATCGGGACTTTCCTGCTTAAGAGCGATAAAAAAGGAGATTTCTTTGTCCCCGCTGTTGATCTCTCACGAGAGCTTTCGGGCGTCAACTTTAAAAGTCTCACCTCGTTCCTGCAGGAAAACACCGGGCTGTTAAGAAATGCCGAGGGCCTTGTTTCAAAAATACTTTCATCTAAAAAAGACTGGACCAGGTTGTCCGAAGACATAAACAGTTTTTCAAAAGACATCTTCTGGACAAGCAAAGACGCCCATGCCGCGTGGTTCCGCGTATTGGTCAGGTATGCGATTAAGGCGTGCGAAAACACAGGCGCCGCTGCGTCTTATAAGCCGGTGTCGAATTTACTTTCGTTAATTGAGCTGCCGCTTGAAAATGGACCCGGCCTTCAGAGATTGCGCAGCCTTACGGATATATGGCTGGATGAGTTGAAAGGGAAATCACTGTCCCTCTCCTGTCAGTTCAGGCAGACGGTGAGGATTATAAAGGCCATACACGAAAAGTTCCCTGACGCTGAAATCGGCCCTGTGCTAAGGTCAATTATAAACTCGGTAAAGGACAGGCTATCGGAGACCCCGGTCATCAGCAATGAAATGTTTAATGCGATGAAAGGTCTTTTGACCGGAGACGATCTCCATCTTCTATTTAAGTATGGGACCAGCAACAGTGAAAATATACTTCGTGAATTATCAGTCTCTGAGGAGATGCTGGAGAAAAAAAACCATGCCGGGGTCCTCGATAAATTGGGAAGCCTCGAACTTTCACTTCTTAATGATACTGTCATGGTTGACGAATTGTTCAGCGTTATTGAGCCTCGTCTTAATGAGCAATCCTCGGAAAAACTGTCCGGTGTTATATCTGAATTATTCCCTTTCCTGAAACGGTTGTCCGCAGACGCACACAATAAGGCCCTAAAAAACATTGCCGGACTTTTAAAGAAATTGATCGGTCTGAATATGACGGAGCTGTGTGAAACCCTGATGGCGCGTATTGAAACCTTCCCCGCGTCAAGGGAAGATATTTTCCTTGACCCTGAAGTCGCCCGGTCCATGCTCAGCGCCGGAGGCGGCAGGCTTTTGAAAATGTACAAAGATATTCTCAAAAAGACGGTGATACCCTCTTCCCGCGTCACCGGATTTTCAACCGATACATGGACTGAGATGGTGGACCCGCAGCACCTGTTGCGGCTGTCGAAATTCTTACGCATTATAAGCCTTGACAGCGGCCGTTTCCGGGACGTGCTTGTGCATGTCATCTGCAACCTGCATATCAGCGGCGTGTTCATACCTGACGATAAGCTCTTTCAGCGGGAGGTCTCGACGTATATGAACGCGGACGGCTTTATGAATAATTTCCTTCTCAACTATATGCTTCTGAAAAAACTGCCGGTCTATTTTAACGAAGTCGGAGCTACAGGGAGGATAAGGGATTACACGACTGAAATAGATTCCTGGGGCAATGACCAGGTCCTCTACTTTTTAAGAAAACAGGTCCATGCAAATGCAAGCAATTACAATATCAGGCTTGTTGAGGGTATCATCAGCGCCTGGGTCTACGATGACCCGGAACTCATGAAGGGGTCTGTGCCGGAGGACGTAATTCAAAGACTGGACAGGCGTCTCTCAGCAGAGTACTCCTCCGCAATAAGGCCCCTGTTTGAATCTTCCGGCATACTCGACAAAGAAGGCCTGCATTTTGACAGGCTTTTTTTAATTGATGAAGATGACCTTCGATCAAAATTAAATACCAAGAACATCCGCGATGAAATACATTTAAAGATCTTCCTGCTTTGCAAGATCTACCGGGAGCTCTGTAAAAAATATTCTTCAGCCTCCACGCATATTGAAATCCCTGATGTTAACCGCGCGTTATCTGAAGATATAGAAAAGATGGAAGGTCTGATGGAGATAATCGGGGCGGTGGAGAAGACACTGCCCGTGGAATCACTGTTTTTCAAAAGGCATATCGCGTTCGGCATCCCCTCGGTAATGGGGTCTTTTCACGAGGCGAAGTTTGACGCGTTCAGCGGGCTCTTGCGGATTGAAGAGAGGCTGAGGACCATAATTGAAGGAATTATCACTGACGCGGACAGGGGAAAAGAAAGCCTGTCTTCGGATAAAGCAATTGAGCGGGTCCGCTGTCTTGAATATGCTGAACGTATTTTCAGGCTGCACGGCCTGAGCAATTTCCAGGTAGACGAACTTGTTACCATCTTAAAGACAAACAAAATGCGTGTATCACAGGTGATCGATTCGCTCAGGATGTGGCAGAAGGAACTTGCATGGATGGTAGACTCTTTGCACCGGACCTTTCACGGGCCTCTCCTCGGGATACTGAAGATATTACCTGAAAGCGATCTGCCCGAATATCTTAAAGTGTTAACAGAGAATAAAGATGATTTCGCGGACAAGGCAGCGGACATAATTTTCAGGGACATCATGAGCAGCATAACAGGATTCCTTGAGCTCGACAGGCTCCTTGACAGCCTGCTGACGTCGCTGAATTTAATGCTCCAATCAGGCAGCGATCCGGTCTTATCGTTTTCTGAGGGTGAGGTCCTATCAGCGGATTTCTATGTAGTCAGCGGACTGAGTGAAGCGGACGCAATGAGACTCGCTCCGGCCATAGGCGGGAAAATGAAGAACCTCGTTTATCTTTATCACAAGGGAATCCCTGTCCCCCCTGCCGTTGTCTTCCCGGCGGCATGGACGCAAAATTGTCTGGAACAAACAGAGGACGCGGACTTTGAATCAACATTGAGGCTGGCGGTAAAGGAGATCGAATCCCGGTCGTGCCTGACATTCGGGGGCGATAAAACTCCGCTGTTTTTGTCCGTAAGGAGCGGCTCATATATTTCAATGCCGGGAATACTGTCATCAATCCTGTACTGCGGGATGAACAGAAAGACTGTGGAAGCGTTCATCATGGAAAGGGGAAACGCGCTTCTTGCCTGGGATTCTTACAGGAGGTCCATCGAGGATTTCGCAACTGTTGTTTACCGCATCGAGATGAAATTCTTTGACGACATAACAGCCGGATTCATGAGATCAAGGGGCGGCCCATCCGGGCCGGATGCATCCGATATGGAAAAGTTATGCGCCATTTATTCTGCCGAACTGGCAAAGGTTGGAATTAAAATTCCCGATGACGTGTATGAGCAATTGAAGCAATCGGTAAAGGCAATTTACGCTTCCTGGTACTCTGAACGCTCCGTGCAGTTCAGGAAGGTGATGAACGTTTCAGACTACTGGGGAACTTCAGTGGCGCTTATGCAGATGGTCTACGGCAATGAGGCCGGGGCCGGGGCCTCGGTGTTTTTTACCCGAAACCCCTTTTCGCTTGAGAAGGGAATTCATGGAGACACAAGGGAGGCAGCAACAGGCAGCGATATTGTTTATGGAAAATTCACAAACCGGCCGCTTGCAAAAGGACAGGCGATGGAAGGCATCCGGAGTCTCGAAGAAATTGATAACGCGCTTTTCATGCAGCACAATGAGCTTGCAGAAAAAATCGAAGAAGCAATGGGCGGGCTACCCCAGGAGGTGGAAGTCACTTACACAAAAAATCCTGACGGCAGGAGGGTGCTCCATGTGCTTCAGACAAGACGCATGGAAACCCACAGGGGCTTCACAAAGACGTTCCATGATGTTTGCGATATGGGATCGAAAATAATCGGCAGGGGCGCTGGTGTGCACGGCGGCGCCTTAAGCGGTTTCGCGGTTTTTTCGGTCCAGCCGGGATCTATAGAAAGACTGAAGAAAGAGCTTAACCTTCCGGCTATACTTTTAAGAGAAATGGCCAGCACTGACGATGTTTCCCTTATGCCTTATATCGATGGGATCATCACTGCTGCCGGAGGGGTCGCATCACACGCCTCTGTTCTTGCCCAGAAATTCGGGCTCACCGCAGTTGTCGGCTGTTCCATTATGGAATTTATAACAAACGAGAGTGGAGAGACTTATGCCGTGCTCGGAGACAATACCGTAAAAGAAGGCACGCATATAAGCCTTGACGGCTCTACCGGACTTGTCTATTCCGGCCTGTGCCTGCCGGTTTTATAAAAACCGTGATGCGTAATCCGTAATGCGTTATGGGTAAAAAGTTATGGGTAATGCGTTATGCGTCATGAGTTGTTTTTCCACCCATCACGCTTTACGCATCACGCATTACGGTTTATTTATTCCGTAATCCATTGGCGGCCATCCTGTTCGATCAGGTCCACGGCTTCCGGAGGGCCCCAGGTGCCTGCCTCATAATTCGGGAAATTTGCCGCGGGAAGGCTTTCCCATATTTCAAGGATCGGGTCGACAACTCTCCACATCTCTTCAATGCCGTCTTCCCTGACGAAGAGCGTAAGGTCCCCTTTTATGCAATCGGTGAGCAGTAATTCATACGGCGGGGTGAAGTTTGTCTTAAACGTCTCACGGTAATTGAAGACCATATTCACTGGATAGAGCTGGTTATGCGAATACGGATATTTCACTCCAAGGCGCAGCGATATCTTTTCATCAGGCTGAATGGTCAGGACAAGGATATTCGGGTCAAGCGCGTCGCAGTCGCGTCCCAAAAGCCTCAGCGGCAGGCGCTTGAACTGGATGCATATTTCAGTTACGCGTTTCGGCAGGCGTTTCCCGGTGCGCACATAAAACGGGACCCTGCCCCAGCGGAGGTTGTCGATATAGAATTTCCCAGCAAAAAATGTCGGCATGTTCGAGTCCGCGGACACATGGTTTTCCTGCCTGTACGGGAGGACGTCTTCCCCCTGTATCTTTCCCTGTCCGTACTGTCCTCTTACGAAAGAGACGTCTATATAATTGCTGTCCATCTCCCGGATGGAACGCAGCACTTTGACCTTTTCGTCGCGGATGAAATCCGCCCTGAACCCTATGGGAAGCTCCATAGCCACAAGGCCCATGAGCTGCATAATATGGTTTTGGACGATGTCCCTGATCACACCTGATTGCTCGTAGAATGCGCCCCTGTGCGCAATGCCGATGTCTTCAGCAACTGTTATCTGGACATTGTCTATATAACGGTGGTTCCAGCACTGCTCGAATATGGCGTTGGAGGAACGGAAAAAAAGTATGTTCTGGACCGTCTCTTTCCCGAGGTAATGGTCGATGCGGTAAATCCGGTCTTCGTTAAAAGCCGTGGTCAGTACCCTGTTGAGTTCCGAGGCCGACCTCCTGTCGCGGCCAAAAGGTTTTTCAACAATGACCTTTGTGTTGAAATCTTTGTTCAGGCCGTGCTGATTCAGTTTGCCGACAACGAGCGGACTGATCCGGGGAGGCACCGCGAGATAGTAAATGACGTCTTTTGTCCCGCCAGATGAGGGTATTGTGATGTGCCTGATCTTATCAGCGACATTCGTGTAGATGTCATCGGCTTCGAACCTGCCGCTCAGGTAAAAAAGATGTCCGCTGAATTCATCCCATTTTTTTTCATCCGGGGGCCCGCCTGTAAATGTCTGAAACGCCGCTTTCATCACGGCCCGGTACTGTACGTCGGTCATTTCCTGCATGTCCAGGCCGATCACCGAAAAAGGCTTTTTGAGTTCTTCCCTGCAGAAAAGATAAAAGATCGAGGGCAGGAGTTTCCTTCTGCTTAGATCGCCCGCACCGCCGAATATCACCATGGTGAACGGTTCGGGCCTTAACTCCTCGACAGGGATGTCACAAGTCTGTAAGAACTTGCTGAATATGATCTCTTCGTTCTTTGCGGTCATGGGAACTAAAGCAGTGCCTTTACTTTTTTAACAATAGCATTCTTCGATATGTTTTCGTAGTCGAGAAGTTCAGCGGGCTTTCCGCTCTTCGGGACCTTTTCTACGGCAAGAGAGTGTACCGGTATGTCAAAATCAGCAAGCGCGGTCCTGACAGCTTCACCCATTCCGCCCTCGATATGATGGTCCTCTACGGTAATTATCGCACTGGTGATTCTTCCGGCTTTCTTGAGGGTTTTTACGTCAATGGGCTTGATGCTGTAAAGGTCGATCACCCGTATAAAAATATTGTCATTCTGTAATTCCTCATACGCGGCAAGCGCCTCGTGCAGTGTTATGCCTGCTGCTGCTACGGTGATCACATCATTGTCCGACTGCTTTAATACCTTGCTTCCGCCGATAGGGAATTCCTCATCAGGGTTATAGATAACAGGTGTGTCTTTCCTCGTGGTGCGGATATAGACCATCCCTTCACGCGCGGCCGCCTCTTCAACGAGCTTATCAGTGGATACCGCGTCTGAGGGATAGAGCACGACACTGTTTATGATAGAGCGGAACATGGCGATGTCCTCAAGCCCCATCTGAGAGGGGCCGTCCTCGCCGATGGACACCCCCGCGTGTGAACCGCAGAATTTTATATTAGCGCCGGAATACTGGCACATCCTTATCTGGTCATAGGCCCTGCTGAAAAACGCGGCGAAGGTTGAGACAAAGGGGAGCTTTCCGACCCGCTGAAGCCCGAGCGCTGCGCCGACCATATTCTGTTCAGCTATATACATTTCAAAGTATCTTTCTGGATATGCGTCCCTGAAAATTTCTGAATAAGTGGAATTGCTCACCTCGCCGTCCAGCACGACCATGTCCGGGAATTGCGGGAATATCCGTTTTAACGCCAAGCCGTATGCCTTCCTTGTGGCAACCGCCTTGCCTGTGTCATAAGACGGCTTTTCAGCTTTTTGAGACGGGCGCTTTTCAACTGTCCTGTTTTCCGGTTTCGGGACATCACCGCGTATAGCTTTATCCACCCCGGCGAATTCCTTCATAGCCTCCGCGAATCTTTCCTTGTCGAGCGGCTTGCCGTGCCAGCCGTTCTGGTCTTCAACGCTCAAAACACCCTTGCCCTTTATCGTCTTTGCGATGATCATTACCGGCTTGTCTTTGACCTCGATGGCCCTTTCATACGCGTTTGTAATTTCATCCATATTGTGTCCGTCGATCAGGATGGTCTCCCATCCGAAGGCGGACACCCTCTTTTCATAAACGGAAAGGTCGTGCCCGTACATTGTCTCGCCGCGCTGGCCGAGGCGGTTTACGTCCAGGATGCCGACAAGATTATCGAGCTTGTAAAAAGACGCTATCTCCAGCGCTTCCCATTGCGAGCCTTCGGCCATCTCGCTGTCGCCGATCAAAACATAAGACCTGCACGGAAGCCTGTCAACATATTTCGCACCCAGCGCCAGTCCAACTCCAATGGAAAGCCCCTGCCCCAGAGAGCCTGTGGCAGCCTCGGCATATGGAAATGATGCGGTGGGATGGCCTTCAAGCGGGCTTCCGAATTTCCGGTAAGTGAGCAGTTCCTGTTCCGTTAATTTCCCCGCTGCCGTCCACAGAGAATATAGAAGCGGGGTCGCGTGACCTTTTGAAAAGATCATCCGGTCGTTGTAAGGGGACAAAGGATTTTCGGCGTCATATCTGAAAGTCCCGCCGAACATCAGCCCGGTCATAAGGTCGGTTGCAGAAAGAGCCGAGGTTGGATGACCGGACCCGGCTTCATTTGTGGATATGAGAATATAATAACGTATCAGCTTTGCGAGCTTGTCGAGGTCGTTCCTGGCAGACATTTTCTCTCCTTAAAAAATCATTTCTTCTGTAAAGGTCTTTTGTAAAAAGGAACCGCGATACCTTCTTATAATACTGATGAAATCTAATTAAATCTTAGCAGAGTATTCAGTGTTGTCAAGTTTTCAGCGGTCAGGCTTATTGTTCATGAAAGCGGAAATAAAAAACCGGCTGATAAGGTCAGCCGGTCATGAGATATTGTAAAACAGGCGAAGTCGTGTTAAGCCGATACCTCGGTTTCTTCATTGTAACTCTCCTGGACTACCTCGGCAGGCTGCAGGACCCCTCCCATGTCAGTGTTTGCAAGCTGATAATCTTCAATGTCCTGATGTGTGGCCCTGATATAATAAGTGACAGCTTCTTCCTCGTGTTCAAAGTTTTCCCGGTACCAGCGGGTATAGTGATGTTTGGCCCACTGACGGTCGACAAAGCCCGAGATCATGCCTGAAAGCCCCACGCGAGTGTCAGGGTTGAGTGTTGCCATAAAGATGTGCCCGGACAAAAGCGGAGTGGCGATCAGCGCCATGCCGAAATGAATGAGCCATGCCAGTAATGCGCCGTTCGTGAACCATATGAATATACCTGTCAGGATGTAAAGGGGATATGTCGACATGAGCGTCATAAAATTTATCTTCTCGGCCGCGTTGAATTTTCCCTGCTCGGGCAGATGGATCTTCTTGCTGACCGCGGCAAGTCCCATAAGACCAAGCCATTTAATATCTTCAAAGGTCCATAACCATGCCTGCTTGATGTTGTTCAGGTAGACCCTGTAATCACCCCGGCTTTTCAATATGGACAACATGGGAAGGGTGATCAGACAGATGCCTGATATGCGGTGGACCCATGAGAAGACAGCGCGGTATGGACGAAGGGGATCAGGGTTATAAATGAACACCAGTATAAGGGCGGTTGAATAACATACCATGAATGGGACCGCTATCGCCCAGTGAACGGTCCTCTCGGATTTCCTGAAACGCAATATCTTTGCGGGCGAAGTCTTTTTATTATTTTCCGGGTCTTTTATTCTTTCATGTACACTCATTGTTACCTCCTTGTTTTGTATCCTTATAATCCTTTATGTTCTTCGTTTATTATTAATCGGCCCATTTCGCTCATTTTTAAAACCTGTATCCCGCCTGGGTAAACAGCGAAGTATTGTGATAATCGTCTCCTTCATAACGCTCGGCAAACATTGAGAGAAAATAATTCTTGTTGATCTGCCAGTAAACAGAAGAGCCGTATGTGAGCGTGCCTGCTGTAAAGCCATTCTCGACTTCAAGCTTCTCCCTCTCCTTGCTCGCGTATACGGACACGTCGACTTTATTAAGGAAGTTGCGGGAAACCTCGACATTGAATTCATCGTTTTTCGAGGTAAAGTTATCTATGTGGGTATACCTGCCTGATAAGTCAAAACCGAAAAGGCCGTGCTTTGTGAAACCGCCAGTGTATCTAACGGCATGATCATGATCAATGCTTCTGGTCTGATAAGCCGCTGATGCATATACATTGACCCCCTTTGGAAGCCTGTAATCCACCCTGCCCCCTGCCCTTGACTGGGAACTGGTATCCAGAAAATAGTTGTCCCTGTAATCAAAGTTGTTAAAGAACTTCTTTGAGGACTCAAAGTATTTGATGGCCTTGTAATAATCATAGAAGACCTGAACACGGAGGTCCCTTGTAATTGCATAGGACACATTCCCGGCAGCGTTCTCAAGCTCGAATTTATTTGTCACCTGGTTTCTGCTGACTGACGAGAGACCGTCCAATCTTACCTTGTCGCTTAAGGCAGCATTCAATCTCGCGGAGCAGTACTGCCTGTCAACTTCACCCTTGTACATAAGATTTTCGCAGCCGTAATATAACTGATATTTTTCCTGGTCTGCATATCCGTAAGCTCCGAAGGACTTGAATTTGCCGTCAATGGAATTGTCGTAGAGGTCAGGAGCAAGACCGCCGAAGATGCCGAACCCTACGCCCTTACTTATCTCATACTTTAAATTCAGGCCGTCAACATATGTGTTGAAAAGCTGATATATATATTGCCTGCCGATAATGACATTGAAATTCTGCTGGAACTTGTAGCCAAGCCATAATTCATTTAGTCTCTTATTGAGAATATTGTCTCCGCCGGTTATTTTTTTCCTCAGCTCCCCATCAAGGTTAAAATAGAAACCCGGCTTTTCATCCTCATGTTTAAATAACCTGAGCTTTGATGACACGACTTGAAGATCGTTATTGCTGCTGTCTTTGGAATAAAAGTTGCTGACATAAAACCTGCCTTTAACGTTGCTCGCATGGATCATCAGAGGTACAGGTATTAACAGGATCAGCAAAAAGAGGACCTTCTTCAGCCGGGGAGAAGCGCTCCTTCTTATCCTCTTGCTCCAGTGGTGACGTGAAAGCCTCATTTCGGATCTTGTTTCTGCCTGTTTGTTTTCACTTTCCATTCTAACCTCTATATTCATAGTCTTATTAGTTACAGCCGTTCTTGCTCTTCGGGTTGTCCCAGTTATTTCCGTTATGGCACAGGGTGCAGGTATGAGAGCATGTTGTATGTTCTTCTCTGTAGTCACTCGCGTGACAAGCGTAGCAGTCAGTCTCAATAACCCCTGCATACTGTCCCGGATATCCGCTCTGGTGACATGAGTTGCAGGAGAGAGTGCCATGCCTGTATAAGAACTGAAAGCTCTGATGAACATGCGCACCTGCCCATGAAGATGTTGTATGACATGATGTGCAGGTATGAGGATAACCCGCTGATACATGGCTTGGCGCTGACTGAAAGTCGCTTGCGTGACAGGCGTAACAATTGTCGCTTGTTATACCGGCTATTGAACCGGGGTATCCAGTCGTATGGCACGTTGTACATGCAGTTGTGGCATGTATGCCTGAAAGCACGAATGTCTTGTGAGTGTACTTCGCAGGCGACCATGTTGTGTTTGTATGACAGTCCGCGCAGGTCTTGCTGAAGTTATTTGTAACATGCGAAGGAGATGTGACACTCTCGAATTTAGTAGTTGCAACTCCGGCAGTCGAATGACAGTTGTAACAGGCGCTGTCCGTTGTACCGGCAGGTATGGTCTTACCGGTGATATGGCATTCCGAACAGGTTGTCTTTATCGCGGAATGCGCCCCGCTGAATGAGAACGTGGGA